>NZ_JADIZS010000009.1:0-240809 GCF_016704685.1 Candidatus Amarolinea dominans | reverse complement strand
CCCACCAACCTGTGTTTTTGTGGTCAATAACCCGACCACA
Organism: Candidatus Amarolinea dominans; assembly: GCF_016704685.1. Classification (NCBI taxonomy): domain Bacteria; kingdom Bacillati; phylum Chloroflexota; class Caldilineae; order Caldilineales; family Candidatus Amarolineaceae; genus Candidatus Amarolinea; species Candidatus Amarolinea dominans. The sequence continues at coordinate 240,769 of NZ_JADIZS010000009.1, read as the reverse complement.
TTGGGAACTGCTGATTCCTCTGCACTCTCTGCGACCTCCGCGGTGAAACATGCGGTTGCGTTTGGGGTTGCTGCGCGCTCTCGACGCCATTTGCCCGAACCAACCCGGCATGGTATAATTGCACTCGTTGCGGGTGTAGCGCAGGGGTAGCGCAACTGCTTCCCAAGTAGTGAGTCGTGGGTCCGAATCCCACCACCCGCTCACAAAACTCCAGTCGAAAGAATCACTGGAGTTTTTCTTTGCAGTGCGCACAATCACCAGGCTTTCATGAATCAGCGTACGCGACTTGTCCTCCTGCTGGCCCTCTGGCTGGCCTTTGCCCTGCGTCTCCATCAGCTTGGCTCACAGAGCCTTTGGTATGACGAAACGGTCAGCCTGACCCTGGCCCGCGCACCGCTCGGCGAGTTATTGGCCCACACCGGCCGCGACATTCATCCTCCGGGCTACTACCTGCTGCTGGCCGCGTGGCTGCAACTGCTGCCGGCCACGCCCGCGCCGGAGTTCGTCAGCGCCTTCTTCTCTCTCGTCGCGGGTATGCTCCTGCTGCCGCTCACCTTCATCCTGGGCCGACATGCACGCCTGCCCATCGCAGTCGCTGCTGGCGCGGTCATCCTGCAAGCCCTGTCGCCCTTCCACGTCTGGTACAGCCAGGAAGTGCGCATGTATACCCTGGCCGCGGCGCTTGGCCTGCTCGCCGCCTGGAACCTGCGGCGCACCCTGCCTGCCCACGCGGCCGCCGGCGCCTCACCGCGACGGTCACCCGCCCGCGCCTGGCTCTACTACGGCCTGGCCGCCGCCGCCGGCCTCTACACCCTCTACTACTTCGTCTTCCTGCTCCTCACCATCAACCTGCTGCTCATCGCTACCCGCGCCGGGCGCGGCCAACACCTGCCCTGGCGCCCCTGGCTGCTGACCCACCTGGCGCTGCTGCTGGCCTACGCGCCCTGGCTGCCGCTGGCCTGGCGTCAGATCACCAACCCGCCTGTGCCTCCCTGGCGCAGCTTCACCCCGCCGCTGCCCCTGCTGCGCGAGAGTCTGTTGGCCCTGGGATTTGGGCAAGCGCTCCCATCCACCCTGGCCAGCCTGGGCCTGGGCATCGTGGCGCTGCTGTTGCTGGCGGCGCTGGCCGGGACAGCTCACGGCGGCCTGCGGCCGCTACGACGACAGGATGCAGCGCCCGCGCCCGCGGTCCCCTGGCTGCTGGCGTACACCTTCCTGCCTGTCGCCATCATCTACCTGGTTTCTGTCCTGCGCACCCCCCTCTACCATGTGCGCTACGTCTTCACCTACGCGCCGCCGTTCACCCTGCTCCTGGCCCTGGGTCTCGTCAACCTGTGGCGTTGGCGTGTACGGGGCGGCCGAATCTTGGCCGTTCTTGCCTGCGCCGGCCTGCTCGTGCTCAGCACGCTCTCATTGCAGCGCGCCTGGCGCGATCCCGACTTCCGCGCCGACGATCACCGGGCCGCGGTGCGTTTCCTGGCCGATCGCTGGCGCCCCGGTGATCTGATCCTGGTCAACGCCGGCTACGCCTACACCGCGCTCCTCACCTACTGGGATCAGCCCATTGCCTGGCGCGGCCGCCTGACCGACTTCACCCCGGCCGCCGCCGCCAGTCTGATCGGCGCCAACGGCGCCATCATCCTGCAAACCGGCAGCGTTGACGGGCCGGCCAGCCTCGGTTGGGGCGACCCGGCCGCCGATTTCTACGCCATGCCGGCCGCTTCGATGGTCAGCCGCCTGCAAGCCCTCGCCGCCGCCGCCCCGCGCCTGTGGCACTACCGCATCTATGACACCGTCACCGACCCCGCCGGCCGCGTGCGCAACGCGCTGACAGATTGGCGCCTGTTCGAGGACGATGTCTTCAGCGGCGAAGCCAACCTGCGCGTGCAGGGCTTCTGGAGCCGCCAGATCGCCGTGGATCGAACCGCTGCCCGCTGGCAGGTAGGCAACTGGCTGCAAGTGGCCGGCGTCATGCAGGCTGCGCCCGTGCTGACCGCCGGGCAGACCATCAGCGCCAGCCTGACCTTGCAGCGCGCCGCTGATCAGCCCGGTCAGGCGCTGGCGCTTTCGCTGCGTTTACTCGATCAGGCTGGCGAGGTGTGGGCGCAGGCCGATGAGCCAGTGGGCGGCAATCAGCGTGACCTGCGCTCCGTGGAGGCAGGCGAGATCCTGCCCCTTCCGCTACGCCTTGCCATCCCCCCGGGAACAGCGCCCGGCGCGTACCGCCTGGCCGTCATCCCCTACGACCCCGCCAGCGGCCAGCCGCTCACGACCGACGCCGGCGCCGCCTCCCTGCCCCTGGGCGATCTGACCATCGTCGCCCGCGCCCAGCCAACCCAAAGGCCGGCGCTGGCGGACTTCGGCCCACTGGCCCTGGTGACGGCCAGTTCGCCGGCCACAATCATCAGCCCTGGCGACGCGATCCCGCTGGAGATCCTCTGGCAAGCCGGCCAGGCGCCGGTGCGGCCTTCATTGGCGGACCTGGCGGACCTGGTGAACCTGGTAGTTGTGGTACAATTGCTGGCGGCTGATGACCGCGTCGCCGCGAGTCTGGAGGCGCAGCCCCTGGCAGGGCGCTATCCCACGTCGCAGTGGCTGGCCGGAGAATTAGTGCGCGACCGTTATGCCCTGCACACCCCGCACGACCTTCCGGGCGGGGTCTACCGCCTGGTGGTGGGGATCCAGCGCGCTGACGATAGCCAGCGCCTGCGCACCCCTTGCGGTATGCTGCCGTGGACGACGTGCGATTTTACCGTCATCAAAAACGTGGAAGTACGGCCGTGACGAGGAAAAGCCAGGACTTTGACCGCAAGGCAACGACTGTGAGCGCAACAAAGGGGTGCGTTGACAGACAAAAAAAGACTTCGGATGATAACTCACCCGAAGTCTTCACAAGTGCTGGTCGTGCACCCCTCCTCGAACGGCCATACGAGCTTACTGGTACTGGCTGGCTCAGGCCAGGCGACCCCGTGGCACCCGGGAGATACCGCTTAGTGCTGCTACCTTTCGGTCCTGACACAATTCACAGGCTCCCGCCGCACAGGACCCAACCATCAACGCTGCCCGGCCCCGCAGTCCCCGCACGACGAAGGCCCTCAAAGGGGAATTCAACCCCGCCTGGAGCGGATTTCGGGTTCAAGGCACCGCTAGCGCCCCGTCTAGCACGACCACACGCATCTTACCCGATTAGGAACGCTTTGTCAAACACTATCGCGGCCTCAGACGGGGCCGGGAATTCCTTAAATCAACAAAATGGAGCAACATCATGACGAATCAGAGGCGCATACTGGCGCGTTTCGCCCAAGCCTCGCTGCTGACCAGCCTGCTCATCCTGGGGCTGTTTTTCTTGCTCAAGCCCGGCCGTGCGGCCGCAACCGCCGCTCCCGCCGCATTCTGTGACACGGTCACCGGCATCCCCCTGACTGAATGTGAGGCGCTGACCGCCCTTTACAACAGCACCGATGGTCCTAACTGGTTCGACAACTTCGGTTGGCTCACCAGCACCGCCCCCTGCGATGATTGGACCGGCATCCTTTGCAGCGGCGGGCATGTCATCGTCGTTTCACTCGGTTTCAACGGGCTGCACGGCGCCCTGCCGGCCGAACTGGGCAACCTGCCCTACCTGGTGGAGCTTGATCTCAGCTTCAACAACCTGGGCGGCGCCTTGCCCGATCAACTCTGGAACCTGACAGAGCTGCAAAACCTCTACCTGGGGCGTTCGTCCAGCGGCGGGCTTACCGGCACGATTACGCCAACAATCGGCAACCTGGTTGATCTACAAAACCTGGACCTGAGCAGCAACCGCATCAGCGGCACGCTGCCGTCCACCATCGGTCAGTTGACCTCGCTCAGGCTGTTCGACCTTTCGTCCAACCTGATTCAAGGCGCCATCCCGGTCTCCATCGGCAACCTGACCAACCTGCGCACCCTGGACCTCGGCCACAACCAGATGACCGGCGCCCTGCCCACCGCCCTGGGCAACCTGACCCTGCTGGAAGTCCTCAGCCTCGGCATCAACCAATTTGTGGGCGACGTTCCGGCCGAGTTGAGCAATCTCACTCACCTGCATTCACTCCTGCTCAACAGCAATCAGCTCACCGGGACGCTGCCGATCAGCCTGGGCAACATGTCTGAGCTGGACACCATCGAAATCTTCAACAACGATTTGACCGGCGCCATTCCAGCGTCCATTGGCAACCTGCCCCTGCTGCGCACCTTGTCCGCCACCAATAATGACCTGGGCGGCTCGCTTCCGCCCGAACTGGGCAACCTGGCCGCGCTTCAGAATCTTTATCTTGGCTCCAATCACATCTCAGGTTCCATTCCCAGTCAGATCGGCAATCTCACGGCCCTGCACAACCTCGCGCTGTCAGCCAACCGCCTTGAGGGGGCGCTGCCGCCCCAAATCGGCCAACTCACTCAACTGCAGAACCTGTACCTGCAGGCCAACCAGCTTGCAGCCAACATCCCGGCCACCATCGTCAGCCTGACCCAATTGTCGCGGCTCGACACCGGCTTCAATGCCCTGGGGGCAGAAGCGGGCGCCCTGCCCTTCCTCGCGTCGAAAGACCCACAGTGGGCGCAGACACAGACCGTCTCTCCCACCAATGTCCAGTTGACGCAACCGCTGAGCACCAGCGCCATCATGACCTGGACGCCGATCCTCTATCAGGGCGACGGCGGATTCTACGAGGTCAGCTATGGCTTGCTCATCAGCGGCGCCTACCCCATGACCGCCACCACGAGCGACAAGACGATCGGCGCCCTCACGGTGACGGACCTCACCCCCGGCGCGGCCTACTGCTTCCGGGTGCGCACCTTCACCCCAGCTCACGCCGCCCAGCAAAATGCCATCTGGAGCGCGTACACAGCGCCGCTGTGCCCTGGCTGTGGCGATTTCAACGGCAACGGGGTGATTGACCTTGCGGACATCATCGCCATCAGCGAGCGCTGGCTACAGACCAGCAGTGATCCCGGTTGGGACGGCCGCTTCGATCTCGATGGCAGCGGCGTCATTGACATGATTGACATCATGCGCGTGAACGCCAACTGGGATTATCATTGCTGAACCTGAATGCAGAACAGCCTGCGCCCCGTGTTTTGGGTGCAGGCTGTTCGATAGGCGGAGAGGGAGGGATTTGAACCCTCGAGGACCAATAAGGCCCTACGCGCTTTCCAGGCGCGCGCACTAAGCCAAGCTATGCGACCTCTCCAAGCGATCTATGGGTCGCACATCCGATTATAGCAGGCGCAGCAGGTTTGGCCAAATAAAATTGTCGGCCAAGAGGGGGCGGCGCACGGTGACAACCATGCGCCGCCCCAGGAATGGCGGAGAGGGAGGGATTCGAACCCTCGAGGGTGATTAGCCCTACGCGTTTTCGAGACGCGCGCACTCAACCGAACTATGCGACCTCTCCCCAAGCGGGCAGATTATATCACAGCCCCAGGCTTGTCGCAAAAGCATCAGGGACAAAAAAGGAACTCATCGTGACCAAAGCACCACAACCAACCCCAATGTCGGCCGGCCGACGCATCTACAACTCCCTCTTTTGGATTATCATCTACCTGGTAGGCATGGTGATTGGCAGCGCGCTGGCCTGGCTGGTGGGCGCTGGTCTCAACGAGCAGATCGGCGCCGGCTTCTTGGGCGGCTTCGTCCTGCTCTTCATCACCAATCGTTGGGTGCGCCGCGTCAAGTCGCGGCTGAACTGATTGGAACCTTCTCCTGAATGACTGCGTCCACAGGACGCAGCACTGCAACGACCCCTGCCTCACTCCGATCACCGCCACCAGGCAACACTGGCTCGACCAAAGCGCCGTTGGTGGACTGACGCCGAACGCTGCCCCGTTCGGCGTCAGGGGCAGCGGTGACCGCCACTGAGTCAGGCCCAAAATCTGGCGCAGCCGCCCCGATGGGGACTGTCGCCCGACTGCAACCAGGAGAAGAATCTACCATGTTCACGCGTCGCTTGTTCTCTACCCATGCTCTGCGTCGTCGCGGCATCCGCCGCCTGTCCACGGCGATTTCGGTCGCCACCTTGTTTGCCCTACTGGCGGTCCTGGTCAGCGCCTGCGCGCCGGCCGCCACCTCCATCCCCTCTACCTCCGATGCGTCTACCTCCGTTCCCGTCACCAGAATAGCCGAAGCGACCGTTGTGCTGCGGGAAGAGATACTGGCAGCCCCAACTATCATCGCGGCTGCCCAAGCGCCAGTGCCCGGCACACCGTGCTGCTCCACCGGCGGCAACACCACCGTCAACGGCGAGCCGTACGATGCCACCTTCTTCGAGAACTATGGCACCAACCCGTTCATTGACACCGAGGACGACCATCTCTCTACCTTTGCCCTGGATGTGGACACCGCCTCCTACACGGTCATCCGCCGCTTCCTCCGCGATGGCAACTGGCCGGACAAGGATGCCGTGCGCGTCGAAGAGGTGATCAACTACTTCGACTGGCGCTACGCGGACCCCGAAGAAGGGGCGTTTAGCCTTCACCTGGAAGGAGCGCCGTCGCCCTTTGGCGGCGACAAGTATTGGCTGGTCAAGATCGGCGTGCAGGGGCGGCACATCAACACCGAGCAGCGCCAGGACGCGATGCTGACCTTCGTGATTGACGTTTCTGGCTCGATGGCCGCCGAAAACCGCCTGGGGATGGTCAAACGGGCGCTGCATCTGCTGGTCAACGAGCTGCGCAGCAGCGATCGTGTCGCCATTGTCGTCTATGGCAGTGACGCGCGCATGGTGCTGCCGCCCACCCGCGCATCCAACTCCGAAACGATCCTGGAGGCGATTGATCGCCTGGAGCCGGAAGGCGCAACCAATGCGGCAGCGGGCCTGCAGATGGCCTATCAGGTCGCCAGCGAGGCCTATCGCGAGGGCGAAATCAATCGCCTGATCCTCTGCTCGGACGGTGTAGCCAACGTGGGCGTGACCGGCGCCGACGAGATTCTGGCGACCATCGAGCGTTTCGCGCGGCGCAACATCGCCCTGTCCACGGTGGGCTTTGGCATGGGCAACTTCAACGATGTCATGATGGAACAGTTGGCCGACAAAGGCAACGGCAATTACGCCTACGTGGACACGCTGGAAGAGGCGCGGCGCATCTTCGTTGAGAACCTGACCGGCACGCTGCAAACGATCGCCAGGGACGCCAAGATGCAGGTCGAATTCAACCCCCAGGTGGTCAGCCGCTACCGCCTGCTGGGCTACGAAAATCGCGACGTTGCGGACCAGGACTTCCGCAATGACAAGGTGGATGCCGGTGAAGTCGGCGCCGGGCACAGCGTCACCGCGCTGTACGAGATCAAGTTCCATGATGGCGCTCCGCCCGCGGATCAGGCGCTGATGGCTCGCATCCGCTACCAGGACCCGACCAGCGGTGAGGTCGTCGAACAAGATGCCGCGCTGGCCGGCGAGGACTTCCAGGCGCGTTTCGAGGCGGCCTCGCCGATGTTCCAATTGGCCGCCGCGGTGGCCGAATATGCCGAGATTTTGCGCCAATCCTACTGGTCAAAGGAAAGTCGCATGAGCGATGTCCAGGCGTTGGTGCGCCGCCTGACGGATGATTTGCCGCAAGACGAACAAGTGAACGATTTCCTCGATCTGGTCAATCGGGCCGCCGCCCTGCAGCGCTAAAGATCCTCCACCGCGCCCCGCTCACCCTTGCGTCTCTTGCACCGGACTTCGGCGTAAGAGACGCAAGTCGCGTCCCGCCCATGACGCTCTCGCAATCGGTGCTTGCTCACCATCAACGACCGTGGTATAATCGGCGCGCTGTCAACAAGAAGGCACAATGCACAACCGGCGCTGAGGGACGTGAGCAGGCGATGGATAAATTCCAGTTCAATATGGTCCAGGTGACGCGCACTGTGCCCCTGTTTAACTCACTCCCCTCTTCTGATTGGGAAGCGGTTGCTGAGCTGCTGAGTGGACATTGTTACCCCAAAGATTCGTATGTCTGCTTCGAGGGCGATCCTCCCGAAGCACTTTTTATCGTTTGGATCGGCCAGATCAAACTGCTTCGCCATTCCGAACAAGGCCGCGATGTGGTGCTCGATGTCATTGGGCCGGGTCACATGTTCGGCGAAATGGCCGTTCTGGATGGCGCCCCCTATGACACCACCGCCCAATGCCTGGAAGATACAGCGGTGGTGACCATGGCCCGTCGCGACTTCTTCGAATTGGTCCAGCGCCATCACGCCCTCTCCATGGCCGTCATCAGCGAACTGAGCCGCCGCTTGCGCAATACCACTGACCTGGTGCGCAGCCTGGCGGTGGACCGCGTTGAGCAGCGCATCGCCCGCGTGTTGCTCAAGCTCGCCAATGCCACCGGCCGCGTCACACCCGAAGGCCTGACCATTGACATTCCACTCACACGCCAGGATGTGGCCGACATGACCGGCACCACCGTTGAAAGCGCCATTCGCGTCATGAGTAACCTGCGCCGGCAGGGCCTCATCACCACGCTGCGCGGTCGCGTCGTTCTTACCAATGTGTCCGAACTCCGTGTCGTGGCCGAAAAATGGTAAGGGCCTGATTCTCCTGTGAAAATTCGTACATACAGCTCTTGACAAACGCCGATGTTTGTGATATGATTCACATGCCGGTGAGTTGGGATTTGAAGCTGTCGAATACACATGGATCAGAATCGTATTACGCAGCCGGCGACGAGCAGTGGGGGGCTTGAAGTCAGTTGTGATTCGCGGTTGATGGGTTGTTCTGATTGTGAATGACCCGGCTCAGTCGGTTAGGCACCTGCCTGTTCATCGGTACCTCCTTTCGGTGAATGCCCGGTGTTGGGGAACGCCGGGCATTTGCTTTGTCAGGCAAAAAATAAAAAAGGACGCAGCCTTGTGCTGCGTCCTTCTTGTTGACGAACGTGGAGTCTCCTCACATCAGACGGCGGCGCCGCACGAGCCGCAGAAGCGGTCGGTGGGGCGCAGCGCCTGCCCGCACTGCACGCAGAAACGCTGTGCCGCAGCCGCAGGGCGTGGAGCGACGCTGTGCAGGGCGGCGATTTCCGCTTCCAGCCCCTGTTCCAAATCTGCGGCGGTGTTCCGGCCAGGGCTTACCCCCGGCGGGCGGTGCAACGCGGCAATTTCGGCTTCCAGCCCCTGTTCCAAATCTGCGGCGGTGTTCCGGCCAGGGCTTACCCCCGGCGGGCGGTGCAACGCGGCAATTTCGGCTTCCAGCTCCGTGTCCAGAACCGCGGCCCGTTGTTCGGCCAGATAGGTGTCGAGCCTGTGCATGGCCTGCAGCGCCTGTTCGCGCAGCCGCCGGTCATAGACAGGATAATCAGCAGCCGACACCTTGCCTGTCTGATAATCAAACTCCAGGTCCTTGATGGCTTTGAGCGCCATGTCGCGCTGCGCCGTCCATTCAGCCAGAACGTCCGCGCTGACCATCAGCGTCTGCGAACGGGCTGTACTGGCCAACGGCCAGGCCACGGCGGCGATGACAGCCACCACAATGAGTACCATCACGATTGCAGTGATCAAGGCCAATCTCCTACGCGTGCTTGGGCTGCGCCGCGGCCGCCACAGCCGCGCTGCGCACAGCAACCGTATGGGGCCAAAGAGCGACCAGGGTGCCCAGGGCAAGCACAAGGCCCCCAATCCACAGGAAGACCATCAGTGGGTTGACGAACAGCTTGAAGGAGGCCGTGTCGCCATTGCTGTCCCAACCCGCCAGCACTGCGTACAGATCCTCGGTGGGGAAGATGCGCAGGCCCACTTCACTTGTGGGCTGATCCGGCGTCTTGAAGTACAGGTTTTTCCGCGGCTGCACCACGCCGATGGGCTGGCCGTTACGGGTAACCTGCAGAGGCGCGAACACCTGGGTGTGGGTGGGCTGCTGAATTTGGCGCAGGCCGTTGTAGGTCACGACATAGTTCTTGATCGTCAGGCTTTCGCCAGGCTTGAGGGTGCCCTGTGTTTCCAGTTGAAAGAAGCTGTTGCCGATGATGCCGAGCGCCATCATGATGATGCCCAGGTGTACGATGTAGCCACCATAGCGGCGCTGATTCTTCTGGGTCAGGTTGACCAGCGCGCGCGGCCACGCTTCGCCGGTGATGCGGCGCCGCGCAGACGCGCCGCGGACAAACTCCTGCAGGATGGTTGCCAGCACGAAGGTGCATAGCGCGAAGCCGACGAGCGGCAACGCGTCGCGCAGGCCGAGGACAAACAGGAGCAGCGGTACCACCGCCGTCGCCAGGAGCGGCCACTGGAAGTTTTTGCGCAGGGTCTCCTTGGTGGAACGACGCCAGCCGAGCAGCGGCCCCGCGCCCATCAGGATCAACAGGACGACGAAGATCGGACCGTTGACTTTATTGAACCACGGTGCGGCCACCGATATTTTGTTGCCGGTCAGCAGTTCGGAGAACATGGGAAAGGTAGTACCGAAAAAGGTGGCAAACGCGATGCCCACAAACACCACATTGTTGAACAAAAAGCCCGACTCGCGGCTGAGCATGGAGTCAAGCTCATTGTCGCTGCGCAGCAATGGCAGACGATCGAGCAACAACCACAGGAAGCCGAAGATGGACAGGGCGATGAAGCCCAGGAAGAGCGGGCCGACGTTGCTGAGGGCAAACGCATGCACCGACTCGATGACGCCGCTGCGGGTGATGAACGTGCCGATGAGCACCAGTTCATAGGTCAGAAAGACAAGGACAAGGTTCCAAACCTTGAGCATGCCACGGCGCTCCTGAATGACGATCGAATGGAGAAAGGCTGTCGCGGTCAGCCAGGGCAGGAGGCTGGCATTTTCGACAGCGTCCCAGGCCCAGTAGCCACCCCAGCCCAACTCGATGTAGGCCCACTGGCTCCCCATCAGGATGCCGAGCGACAGGAAGAGCCAGGGGACAAGCGTCCAGCGGCGAATCGAGCTAATCCAGGTGTTGCCAAGCTGTTTAGCGGCCAGCGCGGCCACAGCAAAGGCAAAGGGCACGGCCATGCCCACGTAGCCCAGATAGAGGCCGATGGGATGGATCACCATCCAGTAGTTTTGCAGAAGGGGATTGAGGCCGGTGCCATCGGCGGGCATGAAACCCAATTTCTTGAACGGGTTGGCCGCGAAGATCACGATGACCAGGAAGAAGGCCGACGTGGTCAGCAGCGTGGCGATGACGTACGGCATCAACTGGCGGTGCTGGTTGCGGAAGCCAATCATGGCGAAGGCTGAATAGCCAGACAGGATGAGCGTCCAGAAGAGCAGTGACCCGGCCTGTCCGCCCCACAGCGCCGAGAATTTATAGAAGGGCGAAAGGTCGCGTTCAACGTGACTGGCCACATATTCGAATTGGAATTGATCGGTCAGCAGCGCGATCCAAAGTAAGACAGCGGCCAGCAACACCAATGCCGCGACGGCCAACACGGCATTACGTGCGCTGGCAACGAGGGCCAGGTCGTCACGCCGCGCACCGATCATGGCCAGGACAATACCGACGAGGGCCACAACAAGCGCCAGGGCAAGCACGGGAAAGCCCAAATCTAGCAACATGCGCATCTCTCCTTGAAATGGGGCAGGACAAGACAGGTCTTACGCCTGTCAACAGCGGGGTTATTTACAGCTACCGCCGGAGGTCAACTGATCCAGGCAGTTGTTCAGTTCGCCTGCGGACAAGGGGCCGATCTTGAACCAATCCACCGTGCCGTCAGCCCTGATAAAGAAGGTTTCGGGTACGCCCTGAATGCGGTAGCGCCGGGCAATCTGGCTGGCCAGGTCCGGGCCGTTGGCGTAGGTAATCTCGTACTCTTTCAGGTAACGCAGTGCGACAGGTTCCTGATCCAGGTAATCCACGCCAACGAAAACGACGCCGCGGTTGGCGTAATCAACAGAAGCCTTCTGCAGGGTTGCCGCTTCTTCCTTGCACGGGTCGCACCAACTGGCCCAAAAATTGAGGACCACGACTTTGCCTTCGAGGTCGGCCAGGCTGAGCGTGTCGCCAAACACACCGCGGTAATCCGCGAAGAGCGAAAGGGAGAAGTCGGGCGCGGCGCCGGCCGAGGGACGCGGGGCCTCGCGCTTGGCTACCAGGGCATAGGCAAAGAACGCCACGAACAGGACGGCGATGGCAATCACCGCCCAGCGCACGGCCTGGCTATTGGAAGGCGGCTCGGGCGAGACAGCAGGTTCGAGCGATGAGTTAGTCAATCTTGCGCAACTCCTCTTGTAAGCGTTGTAACTGCTCCACGGGCAGATCGTCAAGCGGCGCGGGCGTCACGCGGGCAACAGCCGTGAGCGGGCGCCGCGTCCAACGGCGCAGGGCGTAGAAGACCCAGGCCCCGGCGAGGGCGAGCGCGGCAAAGGGAACGACCCAGGCCAGCCAGTTGAAGCCCTGGCGCGGCGGCTCACCGAGCACCTGCGGCCCGTACTGCTGAATGAAGTACGCCTTGATCTCAGCGGTGCTGGCGCCGGCCGCCAGTTTTTCGGCAATCATTTCGCGCATCTGCTCACACGCCTTCAGTTCGCAGGTGTCGAGGCGCACACTGTTGCAGAGCGGGCACCACAGTTCACGGGCCACGGCCGTCACCTGCTCGGTGGTGACGGTTTGCTGCGCCAGGCTTGCGCCCGGCAGCAGCAGGATGGCGACCAGCCACAGGCCCAACAGGGCGCCAGGCAGCCACGAACGACGGATGCGAGAGGGATGGGAGGGATGGGAGGGATGGGAGGGATGGGAGGGATGGGAGGAATGAAATAGACGAAAGCTCATTTCTCACCCTTGAAGCCTAAGAATTCGTAGACGGTGATCGGTTCGCTGCGGCCCCGCACACGCGTTTCGCCCAGGCTGCGCACTTCCACCGCGGAAAACACATGGCGATAGGAGTCTGCGCTCAAGAGGACCTGGCCGCCGTGCGACATGGCCTGCAGGCGCTGCGCCACGTTGACGCAGTCGCCAATGGCGGTGAAGTTCATCAACTGCGCTGTGCCGATATTGCCCACCAGCGCCTTGCCGGTGTGCAGCCCGATGCCAAAACTCAGCCCCTGGTTGCCCGCGGTCTCCCGTAAGACATGCTGCCCCTTCTGAATGTCGGCGGCTGTCTGCAGCGCGCGCCAGACATGGTCTGGTTGGCGCGCCGGTGCGTTGAACATCGCCATGGCGGAGTCGCCCATAAATTTATCTACCGTGCCGCCAGCCTTGAGCATGGCATCGGCCGCAATCGCCAGGTACGTATTCAGGATTTGGACCAGCTCGCGCGGATCGAGCACTTCGGCCAGGGGGGTGAAGCCGCGAATATCCACAAAGAGAACCGTGATTTCCTGGATCTCCCCGCCCAGTTGCGGCATCTCTGCCTGGGACATCAACTGCTCGGCCACCGGCGCAGAGGTGTAGCGCTCGAACAGGGCCTTGATGCGGGCATTCGCTTCATCCAGGCGGCGCTGCAGTTGGGCGTTCTCCTGGCGCAGGCGTACCTTTTCGATCACCTGGCTGATGCGCGTGCGCAATTCCTTGAGGGGAAAGGGCTTGCTCACGTAGTCATCGGCGCCGGCCTGCATTGCCTCCAACGTCAGCTTTTCCGACGTTAGCGCGCTCACCATGATGATGCCGGTAATCGCATTGTGGCTGCGGACTTCACGCAGCACGGCCATGCCGTCCAGGCGCGGCATGATGATGTCCAGCAACATCAGGTCAGGTACACGCTGGCGATAAATGCTCAAGGCCTCCACGCCATCCGCGGCCTCTTGCACGGAATACCCTTCAGCCTGTACCACCTTACGCAGCAGCCGCAATGTTTCTGGTTCATCATCCACCAGCAGTATGTGGCGTAAGCGGTCTTCCATCTGTTCTGCCCGGTTCTGCCCGGTCCTCCCCTGTCCATGGTCTTCAGTGTGATCGCCGATGTTTGCGTAAGAACAGCACGCGCCCCCCTCGGTTGAGCCTGGGCAATTATAGCATAAGCGAAAAGGCAATGCCAACCTGTTTTTGTCCCCGAACAAGACCGGCGGCCGGACTGTTCGCTTGTAGAAATTATTCCACATGCCCACGCGGGCTAATTTAGAAGCAGCACGGTTGCATATGACCGCATATTCTGGTATACTAACGTTGAGTTGTCTATCCCCTGTACTTTTGCCACCCGGCAACGTCGGCAGAACTCTCTCAATGTAACCCAAAGACGATGCCGTGGGCGTGAATACCATCACCGCGTGAGATTGAGGAGGAACCATGCATCGTCGTTTGTGTTTTTCATTGATCGTCGTGATCGTGGCCGTGAGTACCTTCGTGGGCGGCGGCACGGCGGCAGCCAGTAGTCCTGGTCAAGGAATTGTCAGCCGCCCCGCCCAGGCAAGCGGCACCATCTACGTCGTACGCGCCGGCGACACCCTGGGACGCATTGCGGCGCGTTACGGAACAACCGTGCAGGCGCTGATGAATGCCAACGGCATTCGCAACGCCAATTTCGTTTACGTGGGTCAACGCCTGGTCATACCTGGCGGTAGCAGTGCGGTCAGCCCGCCGGCCGCGGCGCCCACCTCACCCACCCCCGGCACGTACATTGTGCGTCGCGGTGACACCCTGTCCTCCATCGCGGCCCGCTACCACATGACCGTCGCCAGACTGATGCGGGCCAACAACCTCGCCAATCCCAATGTGATCTATGTCGGTCAACGCCTGGCCATTTCAGGCGGCAGCACCGGCGGCGGCGCCACAGGCGGCGGCGCTCCATCCAGCCCTGCTGTCAGCGGCCGCTGGATTGATGTTGATCTCAGCGCCCAACGCCTAACCGCTTACGAAGGCAGCCGCCCCGTCTTCAATGCGTTAGTCAGCACCGGCCTGCCGCGCACGCCGACCGTCCAGGGACGTTTCAAGGTTTATGTCAAATACCGCTCTACCACCATGTCCGGACCAGGCTATAACTTGCCTGGCGTGCCGTACACCATGTACTTCCACAAAGGCTACGGCCTGCACGGCGCCTATTGGCACAACAACTTTGGCCGCCCGATGAGCCACGGTTGTGTCAATCTGCGCACCGCCGATGCTCAATGGCTGTTCAACTGGGCGCCGGTGGGCACAGTCGTCAACATTCACGGGTAAACCAGTCAACAGCCCAGCCTGTACCGGTTCGCGGCCGGTGCAGGCCGGGCTGTTTTCATGCGCTGGCCCAATTGGCCTGAGACAGGCTGACCCGGCCAGGCTCGGGTTCTCAGATTATCTCCCATCACGCGTGAGACACCCATTGCCTTGAGCACCAAACTCTTTCGCGGCTGGTACGCGGACATCATGCTGCTGGCCGTCACTGCCATCTGGGGCGGCACCTTCGTGACCGTTCAGAAAGCTGTGGCGACCTTTCCCGTGGTCACATTTCTCGCCATTCGCTTCACCCTGGCCACCCTGGTCTTTCTTCCCTTACTCCTGCGGCCGCTGTCCACCGCCAGAGATCCCGGGCGCTACCGGCGCGTCCTGCTGCCCAGCCTGCTCATCAGTGTCACCTTGTTTGCCGGCTATGCCTTTCAGACCTACGGACTGCGCTTCACCACGCCAGCCAAGGCCGGATTCATCACCGGTATTTCGGTGGTGCTGGTTCCTCTCGGTTCGGCGCTCTTCCTGCGGCGTCCGCCCCATGCCGGCGCATGGCTCGGTGTGGCGCTGGCCACGGTGGGCCTGGCCGCCTTGACGCTGAATGGCGACCTCAGCATCGCGCCGGGCGATCTGCTCGTCCTGGGCTGCGCCATCTCCTTTGCGGCGCAGATTCTGCTCGTCGGCCACTTTGCGCCCCGCTTCGACGCCGTACCCCTGGCGGTTGGTCAAATTGCCGGCGTCGCCATCCTGAGCTGGCTGGTGGCGCTGGCTGTGGACGGCCCGCCTACCTGGCCGGGCCGTCAAGTCTGGTTTGCGGCCGCTTTTACCGGTGTCATGGCCACCTCGTTTGCCTTCTGGGCGCAGACAAAGGCTCAGCGCCTGACCAGTCCCACCCACACCGCGCTCATTTTTGCCACCGAACCGGTGTTCGCTGCCATCTTCAGTTTTCTCCTCATTGGCGAGCAGTTGACACCGCGCGCGATCGTGGGCTGTGGACTGATCCTGACTGGCATGTTGGTGTCTGAGTCAGGCGTGTGGTTGCGGCGGCGCCGTCAAGCGACCCCAACAGGCTAAACGACCGGCGGCTGGCGCCCTAATCATCGTCGTCGCCTCCCTTGGGCAGGCCATACAGCCACCAGAAGCTGTCCGCCGGATAGAGGCCGCGCAGCCCGGGATCGAGCAGAAAGGCCCCATCGCGCCAGACATTGCGCAGTTGGCTGTCCAGGCGCCGCAGGTGGCCCTGTTCAGCCAGAATTTCGAAGCCGGCGCCCGTCGCCTCCGTCAACAACAGCGCCAGGCGCACGCGCGCACGCACCTCAGCCGGGTACGTGCTGGCACAGCCACCGCGCCGGAAGCACTCGTCCATGTACCAACGCCAGGAGTCCAAATTGCTCTTGATCTCCTTGCGCACAAAGGACTCCCACGACGCCCGATAGGTGCGGCGGGCCTGGTCAACGGCCGCCGCTACCTGTTCGACACGTGACCGCTCGGCTGGCTCCAGCGCCGCCGCCCGGAACTGCAGCATCTGCAGGCGGCTGAGCAGCCCGCCCAGGGTCATTTTGGGCTGCTGTGTGCCCAGCGGCCCCTGCACGACGATCTGACGGAAGAGGCGATCATCCAGGAGATAGTCGGACAATTCAGATGCCATCGCCTCGGCCACCACAAGTTCATTCGTCAATTGATTCATTTGCAACATGACAACGGGCTCCTTTCGTGCAGCAATCGAAACGGATGGGGTCAGGAACATTTTCCTGACTGCTGTAGGAGGTCGCAGGCGGGAGAAAACACTCTCGCCAGGGACTTCCGGCGGCGGGAGGCAACTAGGAAGGCGGGGGACAGGCTTGCGACCGGTGACAGCATAGCACGCGCGCGACGCTCTGTCAAGAGGCAGGATTTGGGCCAATCCGGGACGGGTTCGGGTACACGTTGAACCGCGTGTGCGTTTGTTCCGAATCACGCAAGTTTGTGAGGATCGGTTAATCATGATATAATCTGACATAGCAGCCATCACGATAGATCTCAACTCGTAGAAAGTAGCAGCAAAAGTAAGTAGAAGAAGGAGGCTCAGATCGGTATGGCAGAACCCAAAACAGCCAGGAAGCCGACCGCTGAGGTGAGCGGCGCCGTCTCGCGTCGTGAGTTTCTCATGTATGCCTGGGGCGCTTCCCTGGGCGTGCTGGCGGCCGGATCTGGCGTCGCCTCGTATGCCTTTGGCCTGCCCCGTTTCAAACCAGGTGAATTTGGCGGCGAGTTCAACCTTGGCCCCGCGTCGGCGCTGCCCGCAGTCAATGCGGCGCCTGTGCCCAACACCACCGGTAAGTTCTGGATGGTGCGCACCGAAGATGGGGTGAGGGCACTCTACAAAGTGTGTACGCACCTCGGATGTCTGTATGAGTGGGACACGCTCAACTACCGTTTCCAGTGCCCCTGCCACGGCTCCCGTTTTTGGCTCGATGGCAGTTTGATGCGCGGCCCGGCCGCCCGTGGCCTGGATCAATTCACGATTCGAATGCTTGACGGTTCCGGCAATGTTGTGTCCGAAACCACCGGGTCCGACGCGGCCGTCCAGGTGAGTGACCCCAACTTCACGGTGATGGTAGACACCGGCAAACGCCTGATGCGCTCCGGTATGACGCCAATCCCGGGCGGAGAGCAGCAGGCGCCAGCCCCAGGCGCACCGCCCATCCAAAAATCGTAATTTTTTCCTCGTTGTCTCAGCGGTTAGGAATGAGAATTAAATAAGTGTCCGCTTTGGTGCTGTCTGTATGCTCAGAATTTGCTCGGAACTGGACAGTTGAAAAATTCTCATTCCTTAGCACTCGGCGCCTGCCTCCAGGCATGCCCTGAATCTGCCGAATCGTTGAGAGATCGTTCTTCAGAACATTCTCTTGAAGGAGAGCCTTTATGAGTGTTTTGCAGGATCTTCGTAGCAAGGGCATCCGCCCTGTGGCGGCCGAGCTGGCCGACGAAGCCATCACACGCTTCACAGCAGGTCTCAGTTGGAACGACCTGCGCGGCATGCTACGCGGTGATCCCCCAGGACGTCCAAACCCTCGCCTCCAGTTGCATTCGGAGGCCTTCTGGCTGCACATCAAGCCCTCTTTTTATCATGCCAGCGTCACCAAACTGACGCATACCTTCCGCATGGGCTGGTTGAGCACCTTCCTGTTCCTGCTGGAGACGATTACCGGCATCTTCCTGATGATCTTCTACGCGCCCACGCCGCGTTCGGCCTATACGGACATGCTCAGAATCCTCAGCAATGTTCCCCTCGGCTCGCTGATGCGCGACCTGCACCGGGCCGGCGCCGAAGCCATGGTCATCGTCGTCATCTTTCATATGGCGCGTACGTTCATCACCGGATCGTACAAGAAACCACGCCAATTCACCTGGTTTACCGGTGTCATCCTGCTGCTGGCCACGCTCTTCTTGAGCTTCAGCGGCTATCTGCTGCCGTGGGATCAGTTGGCCTTCTGGGCCGTCACCATCGGCACCAGCATGGCCGAAGCTGTGCCGCCGCCAGCGGTTGGCAACGCCATCAACCTGATCTTGCGCGGCGCTCCAGACATCGGCGCGGCCGGCCTGCTGCGTTTCTACCTGCTGCACGTGCTCTTCGTGCCCGCGCTGCTGCTGATCTTCTTCTTCGTGCATTACTACAAGGTGGTCCACTTCGGCATCTCGCTGCCCGCGCGTGAAGAGGAGGTCGGTCAAGACACCGGTAAGCGTGTCCCGGCCGACAAGCGTGTTTACTTCCTGCCCGATGTCATGATAGATGAAATGCTGTTGACCATCCTCGCGACCCTGGCACTGGTCGTCTACTGCGTCTTCCTGTACACGGCGCCGCTGGAGCATCATGCAGACCCCCTGGTGACGCCCTTCCACACCACAGCGCCCTGGTACTTCCTCTGGATTCAGGGCCTGCTCAAACTCGGCGACAAAACCTTGATGGGCGTGGTTCTGCCCGGCGTGGTCTTTGGCGGCCTCGCCATTCTACCCTATGTGGACTTCAACCCGAGCCGCCGCGCCAGCGACCGCAAGCTGATCCTGTCAGCCGGGGTCGTGTTTGCCCTGGTCATGATCATCCTCTCCTACATGGGCACGCCGAAATATGGCGTGGCCGGTGTTCCCGCACAGGAAGTGATCCAGGAATTCATCCCGGTCGAAGGGGTAGGCCCGGTGCGCGTCTTGATGTATGAAGGGCTACCCGTCGGGCAATACGATACCGAGGACCCCGCATCTTACCCGAAGGAAGGCGAGTTCGCTACGGTATTCAATGAGATCAACACTGAGATCGGCAAATTGCCTGAAGAACTGCCCAACGGCCACGGTGTGATCGTGATCGAGGACTGGCAAGAGGGTCTGAAGAAGTTGACTATGCGCATCTTGTGGGACAATGTGACCTCAGGACAGACAGACACCTTCGAAAAGATCATCTACGTGCATCGTGATTCGATCTACGGCGAGTAGGCAAGGAGAAAAACAGTCCATGAAACTCGTACAAATTACGGTGGGCATCGTCGCCACGATCCTGACCCTGGTCATCTTGCTCTTTGTCGGTCTCGGCGAGCCTAACCGCATGGCCGCTGAAGAAGCCTCCCAGTTGGGCAAGTCTATCGAGGAAGGCGCCCTGCTGTTTGGTGAATACTGCAAGCCGTGTCACGGCCCGCAGGCCAAGGGCATCGAAGGTCTCTGCCCGCCGCTCAACGATCAGTACTTCTTCACCGGTCGCCTGAAGGACGTGGGCTATCCCGGCACGCTGCGCGACTATGTCAAGTCAACCATTGCCGGCGGGCGCCTGGTTTCCACCCGGCCGAACCTCTACGCCGGCTCCATGCCGCCATGGGCCCAGGACTTCGGCGGACCGCTGCGCCCCGACCAGATTAACAACCTGACCGATTT
The DNA here is from genome assembly GCF_016704685.1 of Candidatus Amarolinea dominans. NCBI lineage: Bacteria > Bacillati > Chloroflexota > Caldilineae > Caldilineales > Candidatus Amarolineaceae > Candidatus Amarolinea > Candidatus Amarolinea dominans. The sequence goes on along the minus strand of NZ_JADIZS010000009.1, from coordinate 220,849 downwards.
TGTCATCAACTTCGAGAAGACGGCCGGCCAGGAGATGGGCATGCCCACACCGACGCCGGAGGCAAACGATCCGGTGTCACGCGGCCAGGCGATCGTTCTGGGCAAGGGTACCTGCGCTGCCTGCCACAAGATCGAAGGCACCGCAGCCGCCGGCGTTCTCGGCCCCGAACTAAGCAAGATCGGCAGCATCGCCGAAACCCGTGTGGCCGGACAGTCGGCCGCAGACTACATCAAGGAGTCCATCGTCAACCCCAGCGCCTTCCTGTCGCCGGGCTTTGCCGACAACCTGATGACCAAAACCTTCGGTCAGACCTTGACCGCGGATGAAATCAACGACATGGTGACCTACCTGTCCACGCTGAAGTAGTCACCATTGCAACGGGGTGAGCGCCACGCTCACCCCGTTTGCTCAAGGGAGATGAGTCATGAACAGCGAGCGTGTGACCGCTTTACGAAGATTCAGCCTGCGGCGGCCTGGAGTCTGGGCCGTCCTGGGTTTGCTGCTGGCGCTCCTGCTGGTTGGCGTCGCTGGCGCTCAAGGCGGCGGCGACAAGGCCCGCGGCGCCCAGATCTATGATGCCAACTGCGCGGTGTGCCACGGCCCGGATGGCAAAGGCCGGGTGGGCGCTACGCTTTCCAGTGTCTTTTCTTCGATCCAGCCTGATGCGCTGATTCGCCAAACGGTCGCCAACGGCATCGCCGGCACGGCCATGCCGGCCTGGCTGCAGCCCGGCGGCCCGCTCACCGAGCAGGACATCAGCGACCTGGTGGCCTTTATCGAAGGGCTGAGCGGCGGCCGGCCCGGCGAATTTCCCACCCCTGCCCTCAAACAGATCACGCCCATCGCCACCCTCGCGGACGTGGCCGGCGATCCGACCGCGGGCGCCGGGCTGTACAGCGAAAACTGCGTCATGTGTCACGGCGACAAGGGCCAGGGTCGCATCGGCGCGCGGCTGTCCAAAGCCTTTTCCGGCATTCGCCCCGATCTTTCGGTGCGCAGCACGATCATCAACGGCATCTCTGGCTCGGCCATGCCGGCCTGGTCACAGGCCAAAGGCGGCCCCCTGACCGACGACGAGGTCAACAACCTGACCGCGTTCATCCTGACCCTGGCGCCAGTGGGCGATGCGGCGGCCACAGCCGTTCCTACGCCGGCGCCGGCCCCATCATCGGGCCTGCTGCTGCCCATGTGGGCCGTGGCCGGACTGGTCGGCATCCTCCTGCTGCTGGCGGTCGCGGTCGTCATCTTCGCCCGCGCAGCGTAGGGAACCAACCGGGCGGCGCAGAATCCGTGTTCATCCGTGTTCATCCGGGTCCGTTAGGACACAGATCCATGGGGATGAACACGGATTTTTCTTGTCTCTGCGAGCCAGTGTCGTAGGGGTAGGTCCGGCCTCCTGGCCGGACGGCGCTGTCACGCCGGCGCAACCTCTCGTGGCGCAAGCCGCTGGCTTGCAGCGCCCACACAAGAACGCATGATGTGTCGCAGAGGGCGCTGTCACGCCGGAGGCGTGACCTACGGTATTGGGGATGTTCTTTTGTCCGACGAGCGACGCCAGAGCCACCCCAGACCAATCACCAGCCCCACTCCGCTCAACGCCAATCCCCAACGCCAGGCCGGCGGCCGGAAGCGCAAGGAGACCGCGGTGGTATCTGCGGCGATGGCCACCGCCTGAAAGGCGAAGTTGGCGCGGCGGATCGCCAGGCGGCTGCCGGCCTGATCGGTCGCTTCCCAACCTGGGTAAAACGGCTGGCTGATGACGAGATAGGCCGGGCCGCTCGTCTGCACCTGCACATCCAGGCCGTTGGCAACGGTTGCGGCTGTAGCTGCGCCTGGCCGGCCGGCCAGCGCGTCGCCGCCCTCCACCACCACCTGCCGGGCCGGATCGAAATCAGCCCGGTGAATGGCCTGCCAGGCCGCCTCCTGATCGCTGACCACGATGGCCTCCTGGCTGATGATGGCCCGCGGCAGGGCGCGGCGGTTGCGGAAGATCGCCAGCTCGCCCGGGCTGTCAAAAACCTTCTCGAATTTGTCCCAGTCCAGCGTCACGTCCTTGCGCGCCACTACAAACTGCGCACCGAGGAAATCGTACAGCGGGCTGGAGCGGCCGGCCGGCCCGATGCCTTCCCAGTAGCGCGCACGTCGGCCAAAACCAGCGGATTGACGATGCCCCAGATGTCGTCCAGGCCGGCGACCAGGGCGGTGTTCGGCTGCCAGAGTTGTTCGATGTCGGTACGCGCGTCCAGACGCCAGGCGCCAGGCTGTTGGCGCAGGAACGCGAGGATCTGCGGCTGTTGGTACGCGGCGGTTGGATCCTTGGGGCTGCTGTCGAGGGTCGCGCCCGGGCTGCCCAGGTCGAGCAGGATGAGCAGGCAGGCGAGCGCGCCCAGCGTGGCCGGCCGCGCCCAATTGGCCCGCCGCGCATGGAAGATGGCAAGCGTTGCCAGCAGCAGTCCGGCCAGCGTGGTAATGCCGATCGCGGCCACCGCCACGCGAATGAAGACCGTCTGCTCTCGATCCTGCGTCAACAGCAGCGCCAGGTAGATCAGCGGCAGGCCGATGGCAAGCACGGCCGCGGCCGCGCCTTTGAGCAGACGCCACACCCGCGCCACGGCCTGACCGGCCGGTGGATCCCAGGGGCTGAGCAGACCGTGCAGGCCATAGGCGGCCAACACCGCCAAGCCCAAATCGGTGAGCAGGAGGAAGCGCGCCGGCGCGCGCAGTTGCGCAAAGCCGGGCAGCAGGGTCAGCCAGCCGTGCGGCAGGGAGTAGAAGCCGAGCGCCAGGGCCATGCCCACCCCAGCCAGGGCCAGCCAGCGCCAGGCGCGGCGGTCGGGGTGCAGCAAAACGGCCAGCAGCGCCAGCACCAGGGGCAGGATGCCGAGGTAGCCGACTTCGACGCGGTCCCACGGCCCCCAATGGAGCTGGGGCCCGCGGCCAAAGAAGGCCGGGACGACCAGGCCGATCCACTGGCTGGGCGAGAGCGAAAACTGCGAGGCCTGGCCGTAGCTGAAATCGGCCCGTTGGGTGAAGGGGGTGTGCAGGGCCGCGGGCAGCAGCACCGGTGCGGCCAGCAGGAAGGCCAGCGCCAGGGTGATGAGCAGCCGCCCCGTCAACGCCAGCGCCGGGGTCCGCCGCGGCGATGGCGTGAAATAGATCTCCAACAGCGTCAGCGCGGCCAGCGCCAGCACGATGATCAAAATCGTTTGCGGATGTCCGGCCAGGGTGGCGATGCCCAGGCAGAGGCCGGCCAGCAGCGGGCGGCTGGCCGGCCTGCTGGCCGGGCGGCTGGCCGGGCGACTGGAAGTCGCGGCAACGGGCGCGAAGTCCACCTGCGTGGACTGGGCGCGGTAGGCCCACAGAATCCAGGGGAGCCAACTGGCGGTGGCGAGCAGGTTGTAGTTGCCGAAGTGGGTCAGGAGGGGGTCGGAGAACATGAAGGCGAGGCTGCCGGCCAGGGCGGCCCACCAGGTCAGGCCCGCGGGGGCCTGCTCGGATGTGGCGTCAGGTGAAGTCAGCAGCGAGCGCAGGAGAAAAAACATGCCGGCGCCTGCCCAGAAGAAGTGGGCGATGCTGAGCAGCTCCAGGTGACGGTAGGTGAGGGCGGGGGTGAGGAGCAGGGTGAGCAGGGTGGGCGGATAGAGCCAGCCGGCCTGCACATCGGCCACGTGCGGCGCGCCCAGATAGAGGTGCGGGTTCCAGAGCGGGAGATGTCCGGCGTGCAGACTGCGCTGCGCGAAGGCGTAGATGGGGTAGAGGAACGAGGCCAGGTCGCCGCCGTCGGCTGGGGTGTAGGCCACGCCGCTGAGCTGCTGCCAGAAGAAGGCGGCCGTGGCCAGGGCCAGGAGGCTGATCCCCCACCAGGGGCCGCGCCAGGCAGGCCGCCGGCGCTGCAGCCAAAGGCCCAGGCCGATCCAGGCGGCCAGAACGATCAGTACGATGAGCATCCGTTGCCTTTCAGTTGATCCGGAACAACTGGCCGTCGCCGTCCTTGTCGCGCAGATAGAGCACCGGCGTGGCCCAGGCCAGGCCGTGTTGTGGGGCGAAGAGCAGACGGCGGCCATCGGCCAGGCAGGTCGCCAGCGGTTTGCCCTGGGCCAATGAGCGGTAGAAGCGCTGCATGAAGACGAGCGCGGCCACTGTGAACGGTGATTTGAGCACGGTTTCCTCCGCATAATGAACGGACAGGCGTCATGTCTGCGTCCATTTTACCCTGTTACGCGCCTTTGCGCAAGGAGAGGGCAGGGATCAGAGATCAGAGATTGGGTACGTGGAAGGCGAACGATCAGGGGTCTCCGGTCTCCGGTCTCCCCCAGGGTGGTGGCCAGCGCAGGCAGGGGCAGCAGAACGATCAGCAGGAGCAGGAGCGGGAGCAGTCTACGGATGTGAGCCGACCGCTTCGCCGGCGTAGTGGGTGACATCAATCGCAAGCTCGTTGATCACGTATTCGATGAACGGGGACATGCGGTGCGACGTGATTTCTTCAGGAGTCAAGCCCTGTGCTTGAATTGGCTCCAAAATGCGCCCTGCAGCAACGCCCAGGCGTTCCAGTCTCGTGCGCTGATCATAGAACGTCAAGTCTGGCGAAACCACAATCAAGTCAATGTCGCTGCCCTCGTGTGCGGTGCCGTCAACTTGCGAGCCGAAGAGCCAAATACGTTCACAACGAATGTTCATCTTCTCAAGTTCACGACGATAACGTTGGATTATTTCTGCAAGTTGGGGTGTAGTTTCAACCATGTCAGCGTCTCCTCGGTCTGAAGCAAGTAGTCTCGAGCAACGGGTGCAGGATAATCTCTGAGCGTTCGTGACAAGTCCTCGGGATAGCGTGTGGGAATGCTGGCATTATTGACCTTACTAACGAATTCGAGTAACGGCGTGGGTGTCGGGTCTCATTACGCACCTCCGTTAAGCCTGTTTCACTTTACTCTCTAGCGTCTGTTTGTGCAAGACTCTGCGAAGATGAACTGCAAATGTCACTCCAGGTGCAAGATTGCCCAAGCACAGGGGGTGTGGTAGAATCCAATCCATTGCGTCAATCATGAAGGTGCCAGAGGAAACTTATGTCAAAATATGCGATCGCCCAACCAACCATCACCGTTGATCAGCGCGGGATGTTGATCCCATTGGAAACGCTGGATGTGACCGGTACGGGGATCGCAGTGATCGCGCTGGCCCGCGGCGCCTGCCTGATCATGCGTCCGGATCTGCTGGCGGCATTTCCACCGCACTATTTGCGGGAGTTGAGCCGCAAAGTCCAGGCACTTGAACCCTCGGAAGCGGACACAAATCATCCTGGTTTGCGCAAGCAGAGTGTCTTGAAGGAATTGAATGCACAAGGATATATTGTGTCTGACGGCTCAGAATACGAGTTTCCACCCACCAAACCTGGTTCGAATCTTCAACAGCTACAGCAAGAGCTGTCTATGATTCAAGGTTCTTTGGCTGAAGAAATAAGTGCAGAACGGGATGAGCGATAATGACTTTTTATTTTTCTGACACGAGTGCTCGGAGAGGAATGCCATGAAAATTGTGACAACCGACGAGATGCGCGGGCTGGAGAAGGCGACCGACGCGGCAGGCTGGACCTACGGCGATATGATGGAGGCCGCGGGCAAGGCGGTGGCCGCGGCGGTAGAACGACGCCTGGGCCATCTGTCCCCCGGCCCGGTCGTGATCCTGGCCGGGCCGGGCAACAACGGCGGCGATGGCCTGGTGGCCGGCCGCTGGCTGCGCGCCTGGGAGTGGGACGTGCGCGTCTACGCCTGGAAGCGTCCGGGCGCCCGCAGCGACAGCAATTTCCACAAACTGGCCGGCCTGGGCATCCCGCTGGTGCATGCCGAGGCCGACGCCGACCGCACTCACCTGCGAACCTGGCTCGGTGAAGCTGCCATCGTGGTGGACGCTCTCCTGGGCACCGGCGTTTCCCGTCCCATCGAAGGCGACCTGGCCGCCATCCTGACCCTGACCCGCGAGGCCGTCAACGAGCGGTCGCAACAGACCGGCCAAGCGCCGGCCGCAGATGAAGATGCCGACACGGCCGGCGCCTTGTTCAACCTGACGGAGCCGCTGGCCGAATTGGACCGCCTGGATGACCTGCAGCCGGGCAAGGTCGAAGTCGTGGCGGTTGACTGCGCCAGCGGGCTGGACTGCACGAGCGGCGCAGTGGACGCGGCCGCGCTGCCGGCCGATCTCACCGTCACTTTTGGCTTTCCCAAGCACGGTCACTTCCTGGGCCGCGGCCCCGCGGTCACCGGCGCGCTGCTGGTGGCGGACATTGGCATCCCCGGCGACCTGGCGCAGGCCATCAGCCTGGAAATGGCGACCCCGCGCGCGGTGGCCGAACTGCTGCCGGCCCGGCCGATCACCGCGCACAAGGGCGCCTTCGGCAAGGCGTTGATCGTGGCCGGCTCGGTCTACTTCACCGGCGCGGCCGGCCTGGCTGCACAAGGCGCCACACGCGCCGGCGCGGGCCTGGTGACGCTGGGCGTGGCGCGACCGCTGCATGCCATCCTGGCCCCGGTTCTGCTGGAAGTGACCTGGCTGCCGCTGGCGCACGACATGGGGGTATTGGCCAGCGACGCCGCGCGTATGCTCAACGAAAAACTGGCAGGCTACACGGCGCTGTTGATCGGCCCTGGCCTCAGCACCGAAAAGGAGACCGGCGCCTTCCTGAAAGCCTTCTTCCAAACCGAAGAACCGAAGGCCCAACAGCGCAGCGCCATCGGCTTTGCTGCGTCTGCGCCTGAGCGCAGCGCGAGCAAAGAAAACGAGCGGCCTGCCGGTCCTCGCACGGACCTGCCGCCGCTCGTGGTAGATGCGGATGCGCTCAACTGGCTGGCGCAGCAGGAGGACTGGCCGGAACTGCTGCCGGCCAACTCGATCCTAACGCCGCATCCGGGCGAAATGGCGCGGCTGTGCAAGCTGGAGATGGATGCCGTGCAGGCCGACCGCTGGAATCTGGCAGTTAGCCGGGCCACAGCCTGGAATCAGATCGTGGTGCTCAAAGGGGCCTTCACGGTCATCGCCGCGCCCGACGGTCGCGTGCGTGTGCTGCCCTTTGCCAACCCGGCCCTGGCCACCGCCGGCACCGGCGACGTGCTGGCCGGCGCGATCACCGCGCTCCTGGCGCAGGGCCTCGCGCCCTTCGACGCAGCCGTGGCCGGCGCCTATCTCCACGGCCTGGCCGGCGACCTGGCCAGCCAGGAAATCGGCTTCGCCGGCGTCGTGGCCGAAGACATCGTCTCCTACCTGCCCGCCGCCTGGCGCCGCCTCAGCGGCCGTTAACGCCCTGACACCCTCACCCATGCCCATTGCTGCGGCTGCGCATCTGCTCTTCCAGCACTGCGCGGCCGCGGGCGCTCAAATCGCCGACCAAATCCTCCGCACGTGACGCCATCTGCTCAGCGCGTTTCACAGCCGGCCGCGCGGCCGCCTGCGCCTGCTGACGAGCGTCGTTTGCGGTCGTCTGCGCCCGGCGCTTCAGATCAGCGCCCAACTCCGTCAACTGATGCCGCGTCGCTTCACCCGACTGCGGCGCCCGGTACAACGCCAGCCCAAAACCAACCACCGCGCCGATAATCATTCCCCAAACCATAGCACGTCTCCTTGCACACGAATTTTCGATTTGCGATTGCCGATTGCCGCTGCACTGCACTTTGCACTTTGACCTATTCAGCTTTCCCCAACAGCACCTTCACCGATTTCTGCCATCCCGCGACCTTGCTCGACATCTTGATGGCCGGCTGCACCACCTGGTCGCTCATGAAGGTGGCGGTGCCGCGCACGGTGCCAATCGTCTCCTGCGTGGCGGTCAGCATCGGCTTGATTTCCTGCTGCATCATGCGCGTCAGCGTGTAGATCTGCCAGACCAGCACCGTCAGCAGCGCGCCGATGATGAACAGTTCCAGGGTCACGAAGATGATGAAAAGGTCACGCACGATGGCCGCCACCGGCGGATGCGTGACGAGCAGATAGATGATGCCGACGAACAGCAGAACGGCGACAACGACGCCAATGATGATCCAGATTTTTGTCTTTTTATCCATGATTCCTCAATCCGGCCGCCCCAACGGCGGCGCTCCTCTTACCTGACCGCGGCGCTGCCCTCAGGCGTCACCGCGGCCGCTGACATTGTTACGCTTTGTGCAGGCGGGCGCGCACCAGGGTCAGGGCGGACGCGGCGCCCAGCGTTCCTGCCACGATCTGCACCTGGCCGAGGGCAGGAAAATGCAACGCAGCCCCGGCTAGCTGGCCGGCCGCAAAACCGGCCAACGAGGCCAGCGCAAACCATCCAAGCCCTGCAAGCGTGCGCCCCTGCCAAGCATGAAAGAGCGCCGCGTAGAGCAGGGCCAGGGCCAGGCTGAGCCACAGCGCCGGATGCACCAACAGATCAAACAGCCCGGTCAATGATGCCTCCCCCCAGGCAGGCGTCGCCCTCATAGAAAACAACCCCCTGGCCTGGTGTGATATCACGCAAAGGCAACTCGAACAGCACGCGTACCCGATCACTACTCAGCGGCACGACTGTGGCCGGCGCCGCCTGCGCTTTGTAACGGATGCGGGCCTGCACTTGGATTGGCGCGGCCAGCGGCTGTCCCACACCCCACGCCACCTGACTGGCGGTCAGTTCGGTCTGGCCGAGCGCCGCGGCTGGGCCAACAATCACCGCGTTGCGGGCCGCGTCCAGGCGCAGGACGAAGAGCGGCTCACGGGCGCCAATCCCCAGGCCCTTGCGCTGACCGATGGTGTAGAAGGCCAGGCCCTCATGCTGCCCCAGCACCTGCCCGTCCGCCGATGATCGGGCCGGACTGCACCGCGGCCGGCGCCCAGTCGGTCAGGAAACGGCGATAATCGTCGTCTGCCAGGAAACAGAGGTCCTGACTCTCACGCTTGCTCGCCACCGTCAGGCCGCGGGCCGCCGCCAGTTCGCGCACCTGCGGCTTGGTCAGTTCGCCAAGCGGGAACAGCAGATGCGCCAGCTCCCGCTGCGTCGCCATGTGCAGCACGTAACTCTGATCTTTGGCCGCATCCACGCCCCGGCAAAGCTGATAGAGCGGATACTCCAGGCCATCCCAGGCGGCCAGCGCGCCCTGCGCCGCGTTCACCTGACGGATGCGTGCATAATGCCCGGTGGCCAGGTAATCGGCGCCCAGCGCGGCTGCGTAATCGAACAACACCCCCAGGCGAATGGTGCGATTGCAGGCCAGGCAGGGGTTGGGCGTCAGCCCGTCGCTGTAACCCTGGATGAAAAAATCTACCACGTTCTCTTTGAACAGCCGCTCTACATTGAGCAGGTAGAATGGAATGTCCAGCGCAGCGGCCACGCGGCGGGCGTCGGTCACGGCCTCCAGCGAACAGCACTTGTTGCTCGAGGCCTCGCCGCGGTCGAGTTCGGCCCACAGGCGCATCATCACGCCGATGACGTGATAGCCCTGCTCCACCAGCAGCGCCGCGGCCACGGAACTGTCCACGCCGCCGCTCATTGCGACAACAACGGTCGTCTCATGCCTCGCGGTCATCGTGGAATCGCCGCTATCCACTCGTCCAGCGTGGCCGCGCTCTCGATCCTGGTCTGCAAGTGCAGCAACTGCGCCTCAGTACACGCATTCAGCCGCGCCAGCACCGCAGGCGCCAGTTCGGCCCCGAAGCGATAGCGGGCCAGGGTGGGCAGCAGGCTGCGCAGAGTCGCCATGCGGCCCTCTGCGATCCCTTCTGCATGTCCTTCCAGCCTGCCCTCTGCGATCCAGGCAGTGGCGACTTCGCCGGCCACGGCCTCGGCTGACGCCTGCGCGGAAAAGATGTCGGCCACGCGGCGCTGCCAGCCCGGCAAGTACGGCTCGACCCTGATCACATCGCCTACCTCGTACACCTCCGGCTGCAGCGGACTCTGCGCCCGGTAGACGTAGATGCGCTTCCCGCGCATGTCCACGCCGCTCCTGCGCCCGCCGGTTCGAGGGCGACCGCGTCTCCACCACCAACTCCGGACACCCGTGCAGAATCAGGCGCTGACTCGGCCCGGTCGGCTGCGCCGTCGCCGCCCGTTTCCACGAAATCAACGCAATGTCAGGCTTGATCACATCGCCGTTGCTCAACAAACATTCCATTTGATCCGGCAAGCCGGCGCCAAATCCCGCCTTGCGCGCCGAAAGATCCAACATCGCCTGGATGTTCCCCGCCACTGTGCGCTCGAAGAAGTCGGTCATCTCCTGCCATACCAGCCAGCCGTTGTACAGCTCGACTGCCTCCCCATCCAGAATCATCTCGGCATTGTCTATCGTGTACGGCCCCACACTGCGACCATACGCCTCCAGGATGTCGGTCGGCCAATCGCGCCCTTCCCGCGCCAGCCCGCTCCGCACCAGCCCGGCCGGCCTCCGATGATCGGTTCGCACCGGTCCCGTCAACGTCACAGCCATGTTCTTACCTCTCCATCTCTCCTGCGCCGGCGCCAGGCCAACTTCGCACTCGTTGCAGCAACGGTCGTCTCATGCCTCACGGTCATCGTGGAATCGCCGCTATCCACTCGTCCAGCGTGGCTGCGCTCTCGATCCTGGTCTGCAAGTGCAGCAACTGCGCCTCAGCGCACGCATTCAGCCGCGCCAGCACCGCAGGCGCCAGTTCGGCCCCGAAGCGATAGCGGGCCAGGGTGGGCAGCAGGCTGCGCAGAGTCTCCACACGTCCCTCTGCAATCCAGGCCGCGGCCACCTCGCCGGCCACGGCCTCGGCCGACGCCTGCGCAGAAAAAATGTCGGCCACGCGGCGCTGCCAGCCCGGCAAGTACGGCTCGACCCTGATCACATCGCCCAGCTCGTACACCTCCGCCTGCAGCGGATTCTGCACCCGGTAGACGTAGATGCGCTTCCCGCGCATGTCCACATCCCACACCACTTCCGCCCGGTTGTTGAAGTACAACTCGCGCTTGCGTCGCTCCTGCGCCCGCCGGTTCGAGGGCGACCGCGTCTCCACCACCAACTCCGGACACCCGTGCAGAATCAGGCGCTGACTCGGTCCAGTCGGCTGCGCCGTCGCCGCTCGTTTCCATGAAATCAACGCAATGTCAGGCTTGATCACATCGCCGTTGCTCAACAAACATTCCATCTGATCCGGCAAGCCGGCGCCAAATCCCGCCTTGCGCGCCGAAAGATCCAACATCGCCTGGATGTTCCCAGCCACCGTGCGCTCGAAGAAGTCGGTCATCTCTTGCCACACCAGCCAGCCGTTGTACAGCTCGACTGCCTCCCCATCCAGAATCATCTCGGCATTGTCTATCGTGTACGGCCCCACACTGCGACCATACGCCTCCAGGATGTCGGTCGGCCAATCGCGCCCTTCCCGCGCCAGCCCACTCCGCACCAGCCCGGCCGGCCTCCGATCATCGGTTCGCACCGGTCCCGTCAACGTCACAGCCATGATCTTACCTCTCCATCTCTCCTGCGCCGGCGCACGGTCCTACGACCGCCCTACAATCGCGCTCCCGTCTGCTCTCCTGCGCTCATCTGGCGCAGCCGGCCAACCAGCGGCGTCAGCGCATCCGCGACCGCCTCGATATCGGCATCGGTCGTGCTGTGTCCCAGGGTCAGGCGCAGATGGCCGGCCGCGGCGATCGGATCAATGCCCAGGGCGGTCAGCACGTGCGACGGCTCCTGCGCCGCGCTGGTGCAGGCCGAACCGCTGGACGCGGCAATGCCGGCCATATCGAGGCCCATCAACACCCCCTGAATCTCCAGGCCGCCGAGCAGAAAGCTGGCATGATTGGGCAGGCGTTGCGTGCGGTGACCGCTGACCCGCACATCAGGAATTTCACGCAGCACGCGGTTGATAAGGCGGTCGCGCAGAATGGCCTGGTGCGCGTTGTTGGTGACACGCGACATCTGCGTCAGCGTCAGCGCCGCGGCCATGCCCACGATGTAAGGCACATTCTCCGTGCCCGCGCGGTGCTTCGTCTCCTGGCTGCCCCCGGTGACCTGCGACCACAGGGACGTCCCGCGGCGCACATAGAGCAGGCCGATCCCCTTTGGCCCGTAGAACTTGTGCGCAGAGAGGGCCAGCAGATCAACCTGCAGGTCCTCGACATCGAGCGGCAGCAGGCCGCCGGCCTGCACTGCGTCGGTGTGAAAGGTAATGCCCCGGCTGCGCGCCAGCGCGCCAATCTGCGCCAGCGGCTGAATGGTGCCGATTTCGTTGTTCGCGTACATCACGCTGATGAGTACGGTGTCCGGGCGCAGGGCCGCCTCAAAATCGGCCAGCGACAGCAGGCCATCCCCATCCACCGGCAGCACAGTCAGCGTAAAGCCGTAGCGGTCGCGCAGATCGAAGGCGGTCTGCAACACAGCCTTGTGCTCCACCGCGGAGACGATCAAATGCTGGCCGCGCCCGCGCGCCTGCTGCGCCAGGGCCACCCCGCGCAGGGCCAGGTTGTCAGCCTCTGTGCCGCAACTGGTGAAGACGATCTCATTGGGCTGGCAGTTGAGCAGGTGGGCGATGCCCTGGCGGCTCTGGTCAATGGCGCGGGCCGACTCGCGCCCCAGGCGGTGAATGCTCGACGGGTTGCCGTAGCGTTCACTGAAAAAAGGCAGCATCGCCTCCAGCACTTCCGGCGCGACCGGCGTTGTGGCGGCATGATCGAAGTAGATAAGACGCTCTGCAGCAGGCATGGCACACCATCCAGAATTAGAATCGTCAACTCGAACCGGTGTTGATTCTAACATCGTGCGCGCTGGCTGTCAAGCAACGTCGGAGGTCAGCAGGAATCGCGCCAAACGCCCCTTCGCGCTGCGCGTGCTTCGTGTTGCTTCGCGGCTTCGTGCTCCAAACGCCCCTTCGCCGCGTTGGCAGAACCCCGCGGACGTGCTACAATAGATGCCATCTCTCTGCCTGAGGTCTGACCTGTGCCGCCGCTGCCCAAAATCTGGAAGATTGCCGAGCCTGCCCCGCCTGCCTTCCTGGCGCAGGCGCCGCACCTGCACCGCATCCTGGCGCAGATTCTGTTCAACCGCGGTCTGCGTGACCCAGCCGCCATCGAATCATTCCTGCAAGGAATCACCCTGGTCAAAAACCCCTACAACCTGAAAGGGCTGCCCGAAGCCGTCACGCGTATCCGCCGCGCCCTGCGCCAGGGCGAACGCATCGCGGTCTACGGCGACTTCGACGCGGACGGCGTCACCGCCACCACGCTGCTGGTGCAGACGCTGCGCGCCTGCGGCGGCCAGGTGGAGCCATACATTCCACACCGCGTGGATGAAGGCTACGGCCTGAACAACCGCGCCCTGACCTTTCTGCGCCAGCAGGGCTTTGCGCTCGTCATCACCGTGGACTGCGGCATCCGCTCCGTGGCCGAGGCCGAGCACGCCCGCGCCCTGGGCCTCGATCTGATCATCACCGATCACCATCACGTCGGCGCGGAGCTGCCCGACGCGCTGGCGGTCATCAACCCACGCCAGCCCGGCTGCCGCTACGGCTTCAGCGGCCTGGCCGGTGTGGGCGTGGCCTACCGCGTGGCGCAGGGCATCCTGCGCGCGGTCAGCGCCAATCAACCGCGCGACAGCCGCGGGCCTGGCCTGGATGAAAGCGATCTGCTCGACCTGGTGGCGTTGGGCACGGTGGCCGACATCGTGCCGCTGCTGCAGGAAAATCGCGAGCTGGTGCGCCAGGGGCTGGTGCGGCTCAACCGCACGCCACGCGTGGGCCTGCAAGCGCTGATGCAGCAGGCCGGCGTCACCGCGGGCCAGGCTGATACCACCGCGATCGGTTTTCGCCTGGCGCCGCGCATCAACGCGGCCGGGCGCCTGCAATCGGCCATGCTCGCCTACCAACTCCTGTCCACCCAGGATCAGGCGGAGGCGACCGCCCTGGCCAGCCAGTTGGGCCAGCTCAACACCAAACGCCAGGAGTTGACCGAGCAGACCGTGCAGGCCGCACGTCGCCAGATCGAGGCCAACCCCGGCAACGGGCTGCTCCTGCTGGCGGAAGGCGACGATTTCTTGCACGGCGTCGTGGGGCTGGCCGCGGGCAAGCTGACCGAGGAGTACTATCGCCCGACCATCGTCATCGAGCGCGGGCCGGACTTCAGCCACGGCTCCGCGCGCAGCATCCCCGCCTTTCACATCACCCGCGCCCTCGATCGCGTCGCGCATCTGCTCGAACGGCACGGCGGGCATGAGGCCGCGGCCGGCTTCAAGATTCGCACCGAGCGCCTGCCGCAGTTCCGTGAGGAGATGCAGGCCGTGGCCGCGGCCGAGCTGAGCCAGCAGACGCTGCTGCCGCTGTTGGAGATTGACGCGGTGGTGCGCCTGAGCGATCTGGACTTCGGCCTGCTCGGCATCCTGCAGCAGTTGGAACCGTGCGGCCAGGACAACCGGTCGCCGGTCCTGCTGGCGCGCAACTGCAAGGTGCTCGAAGCGCGCACCGTGGGCGGCGAAGGCGCGCATCTCAAACTGATCCTCTCTGACGGCGGGCCGCCGCGCGACGCCATCGCCTTCCGCCAGGGTCACTGGCTGAGCCGGGTGCGCCAACGCATGGACGTGGTCTTTGCCCTGGAGACCAACGAATACAACGGCAACCGCCGCCTGCAGCTCAACGTGCATGATCTGAAGCTGTCAGACGAGGCGCCCGATTCCTATCAGCCTGCATTACTTTTGGCTGGGGCTTGAACACGATGTGGCGCCAGCGCATTTCCACTCCCAGCCACGGGTCCCGCTACATTGACATCGAAAGCGACACCCAGTTCAGCGACGCCTGGATCACCCTGGGCCTCCTGCTGATGTTCCTGGGCCTGGTGCTGCAAAATCCCTTCCTCAGCGCCAGCGCATTTGCCCTGTTCCTGGTGGCCCTCACCGGCTGGCTCTGGAACACACTCAGCCTTTTTGGTCTGCACTACGAGCGAAACCTCAGCGAAATTCGAGCCTTCCGCGGCGAAACCATCAACCTGGTGCTGACGGTGCGTAACCAGAAGATCCTGCCCTTGACCTGGCTCAGCATCGTGGACCGTTTCCCGGTCGAGCTGCCGGTCAACGCCAGCAAGGTCATGGTCAATACCACCACCAACCTGGGCGAGTTCCACACCTTCTGGATGCCCGGCGCGTTTCAACGCCTGCAACGCCCGTTTCAGATCGAGTGCAGCGAGCGCGGCTTCTACACCTTCGGCCCGGCCGTGGTGAGCACCGGCGATGGCTTCGGCCTCTTCAGCCGCCGCGCCACCCTGATGGAACGCCAACAGTTGATCGTCTACCCGCACCTCTACAGCGCGGCCGACCTGCACCTGCCGCCCAAGAACCCATTCGGCGCCCAGGGCACGCGTGGGCATCTGTTCCAGGACCCCCTGCGCACGGTGGGCATTCGCGCCTGGCAGCCGGCCGACAGCCTGCACCACGTTCACTGGAAGGCCACCGCGCGCCAGCAACAGTTGCTCAGCCGGGCCTTCGAGCCGAGCGCCGAGGCGCAGGTGCTGATCTTCCTCAACGTCGCCACCCTGGTACGCCACTGGCACGGCTACATCCCCGAACTGCTGGAACGGGTCGTCAGTGTGGCCGCCAGCCTGGCCAGCCTGACCGCAGAGCAGCGTCTGCCGGTCGGACTGATCGCCAACGGCGCGCTGCCCAACAGCGACCAGCCCATCCGCCTGCTGCCGGGCCGCAGCCCCGATCAACTGTTGCACATCCTGGAGCTGCTGGCCGCGGTGACCAATTTCGCCACGGCCCCGATCGAGGAGATACTGCTGCGTGAGGCCCCGCGCGCACCCTGGGGCGCCACCCTGGTGATCGTGACGGCCATCGCGCATGATGCCCTGCTGGCCGCGCTGCTCGATCTGGCCGGCGCCGGGCGCCGCGTGGTTCTCTTCACCCTGGCCGCAGAACCGCCCAAAGACCTGCTGCCCGGCATCATGGTCTATCATCTGCCGCACCTGGTCAATGACCTGCTGGCGCCGACGTTGGTGCAAAATGATTCTGACTAACCGCCGTCACCGCCTGATCTTCATCTGCCTGGCGGGCATGGAGATGGCCTGGTTCACGCCGCTGCTGCTGCTGCTCCTGTACGCGCAGCGCCGCTGGCGCGGCGACCTGGCGCTGCCCGTTCCCACGCCGCTGGCGCTGTTCGGCGTGCTGTGGATCAGCCTGATCCTGCTCATGCTGGCGCTCGATGTGCTGCAAAAGCGCGACCTCGAATCGCCCCGCTTCGAGTTGAGCGTGCTGGCCCTGCTCCTGCTCACCTCCCTGCTCGCCATCAGATTCGGCCTCTACACCCGCGCCCTGCTGACCGACGGCGCCTGGCTGCGCAACACGGCCGACGCCATCTTCAACTTTCAGCGCGGCCTGCGCCCGGAGCTGCTCTTCTTTCTCACCATGCTCTTCCTGTGGCAGCGCGCGGCCAGCGCATCCAGTAGGGATCTCGGTTTCTTCAGCGTCGGCGTCAGTTTTCGCCTGGGCATTCTGCTGCTCATCGTGGGCGGCAGCCTCCTGGTGGGCGTGACGCCGCAACCCCTGGCCGCGGTGCAGTTCCTGTGGATCTACTTTGTCTTGGGGCTTAGCGCGGTGGCCCTCAGCCGCATTGATCAACACGCGACGCGTGGCTATGACAGCGCCGGCGTCATGCTCCCCACCGGCCGCCTGGCGCAGCTCCTGGCTATCATTGCGGGCGTCGTGGGCGCCACTGCGCTGCTGGCGGGGTGGTTGACGCCCCAGGGTCAGCTGCGCCTGGTGCAGCAACTGCTGCCGCTGTGGCTTTTCCTGGCCAAAATCCTGCGCTTCATTCTGGACGCCATCTTCTGGCTGGTCGCGCCCGTGTTGGAGTGGCTGCTCGAACTGCTCGTGCGCCTCTTCCGTGAATCCGATCTGCTCACCCGCCTGGACGGGATCCTGCAGAACATGCAGGTGGCCCCTCTCGACACCCAGATAGCCACGCAGCCCACACCCGATCCCATCCCGCCGTGGATTTGGGTGGCTGCGCGCTACGCCCTGGTGCTCGTGGTGCTCACACTGATGGTCGCCCTGGTGCTCGTGGTGCTCGGACGGGTGCGCCGCGGCCGCTCCGCCGATCAGGACGAAGCGGCCGCGGGCGAGGCGTTGACCCTCGGTGGCAGCAGTTTGCGCCGCGGCCTGCAGCGCCTGCGCCGCCTGGCGCGCCTGGTGCGCCGCTACGGCCTGGGCAGTCAACTGCTGGCCGCCATCTCCGTGCAAAACCTCTACGCCAACCTGACCCGCCTGGCGCGGCAGCGCGGCTTTGGCCGGCCGCCGGCCCTCTCCCCGGACGACTACCTGTCGCTGCTGTCTCAGGCCTTTCCCGGCCAGGATGCGGCCCTGCAGCGCCTCACCCTGGCCTACATGCGCGTCCACTACGGCGATCATCCCGTGGCCGAGAACGAACTGGCGCAGCTCCGCGCCGACTTCCGCGCCATCCAGGAAACCCCGCGGCAAGAAAACCGTCAGCCGGACTAACGATGAAAATGATGAGGAATGATTTCATTGACAATGAAAACATTTGGGTGTATGATTGCAGTATGAATGACAATCATTGGATAACCAGGTGGTCCAGGGACCAGGTTCGGGCCATGCTGCTGGAACAGTTCCATGCCTTCTGGCGCCGCGACGTCGGCATCGAACGGGTGCAGTTAGGCGAACTTGAGCGCGCGGCGCCGCTGCCGCATGCGGTCATCATCTCTGGGCTGCGGCGGGCCGGCAAGTCAACCCTGCTGGCGCAGTTGGCCCACCGCCTGGGCGAGGACAGGTTCTACTACATCAACTTCGAGGATGAGCGCTTCCTGGGCTTCGGAGCCGAGGACGCCAACGACCTGTACGGGCTGTTGGTCGAGCTGTTCGGCGAGCGCGGCATCTTCGTGATAGACGAGATCCAGAACGTGCCCGGCTGGGAGCACTTTGTACGCCGCTTCATGGAGCAGGGACTGAAGTTCTACATCACCGGCTCGAACGCTTCGCTGCTCAGCCGCGAGTTGGGCAGTCGCCTGACCGGGCGTTATGTGCCGGTGGAGCTGTTTCCCTTTTCCTTCAGCGAGTTCCTGCGCTTCCGGGGTTACGCCATACCCGACCTGGCGCGCCTGACCACGGCGGACACCGGCCGGCTGCAGGGCTACCTGGGCGAGTACCTGCGCCTGGGCGGCATCCCGGAGCCGCTCAAGTACCCCGAGCTGCCGCTGGCGCGCACGCTCTACGACGATGTGCTCTACCGGGACATCGCGACGCGTCACCGCATCGAAGATGTGCGCGCGCTCAAGGAGTTAGCCTACACCCTGATGAGCAACCCGGCGGGCCTGGTGTCGTTCAACAAGCTCAAGGAGCAGCTTCGGCTCGGCAGCGTCAACACCGTTAAGAATTATGTCGAATACCTGGAAAACAGTTGGCTCATCTTCACGGCCAATGTCTACGACTTCTCGGTCAAGCGCCAGCAGGTCGCGCCCAAGAAGGTCTACGCGATTGACACCGGCCTGGCGAGCGCCGTGGGCTTCTCCTTCTCGCCCAACACGGGGAAGCTGCTGGAGAACCTGGTTTTCCTGGCGCTGCGGCGGCGAACAGCGGAGGTCTACTACTACGCGTCGCCGGGCGGCTACGAGGTGGACTTCTACCTGCCGCAGACCGGCGAGCTGATCCAGGTCAGCCAGAACCTGGGGCAGCCGGCCACGCGCGAGCGCGAGCTGCGTGGCCTGACCGCCGCGCTGCGCAGCCTGAACCTGACGACCGGGCTGATCCTGACCGACACCAACGCAGCGCCGATCGAGGCAGACGGCCTGACCCTCGCAGTCCGGTCCCTGGCCGAATGGCTGCTGTCATCATAGGCGATGCAAGGCGCCCGCAGAAGGGTGCAGCTACAGAATGTTGTATCCTTGACAGGTGCTTCATACTGTGGCATGATTGGTCTCAGTAACGATCGTCTCGGTTTTTTCTTTTTATCTTTGGAAGGGAACCATGGCCGTCAATCAGGCACATTTGGATAGGGCAGTAGCACTGGCGAAGGCCTATGGTGCAACCCGGTTGATTCTCTTCGGGAGCGCCCTCTTGAAGCCGCAGCAAGCCCGGGATCTGGACCTGGCATGCGATGGGGTCACCGGCTGGAAACTGTACGAACTGGGGGCGCGTTTGGAAGAGGAACTCAGGATTCCTCTTGACTTGGTGCCCCTCACTCCAGCGACTCCCTTTACCCGCCTTGTCGAGCGTAGAGGCAAGATCCTACTGTGACACCAAACGAATTACGTGAAGAGATCATTGTCGGCGCCTGGTCGGGCAGAGGCCGCGTGTGTGACCAAGTGGGAAGTACATTGCCCAAACCACCAATGCGAGTTGCGGCGCCCCTCGCTCAGCGTGCCAACGACGGTGAGTATAGACTCAGGTCCAGGGATTGGCTTGTTCCGATGGCGAGCCGTGATACAGAGCCAACCGATCCGGTTTCCGATACAACCGCTCGCACGCCGCCTTCCCCAGCGGCCGTTGCTATCAGGGTCACATAAAACGAGTAGGTCTGCTGGCGTTTCATGGGACCAAACCAGCGATACACGCCATCCTCATGACTAGAGAATTCGAAGACTGCCGCCAGAGCAGCATCCTCCGCTTCTACGCACGGCTCACCTGATTCCAGACCGCCAGTCGGGACTGTAAGCCCTACCGTGGCAAGCTGAAGGTCTACCAACGGCGTTACTTCATAGACCAGGGTCACCGGTTGGTTCAAGGCCAGGGCGCCTGACAAATACAACCGGTTCTGAACCAGTTCCGGTTGGAACTGTACGACTGATACGTTTGGATTTGCGAGGTTCCAGTGATTAGGCGGTGGGCTATGGCTGAGCCAGATGTCTTCGCCTTCCACCAGCATATAAATCTTCTCACTACGAGCGTAATACGATCTAACAAGAGTCTCCTTCCAACCCATAGCTTCCACGACATGATACCCGTTCTCTACAATCCGTGCAGTGGCGGTGATAACGTAGGTTCGACCCGGCTCCATGTCAATTGACGGTTCGCGAGATGCGTCGAGCAGATCCATGCCGGCCGGCACATAAAACCACCACTTCACATCGGTGAGGGCCATCAAGGTGCGCATTTTCAGCCGTAGCGCAAAAGGCTTGCCCAGGGCCGGCCGACCTTCCAATTCCAACGATGCCGTCAAAGGTGAACTGGGTGTCGAACAGGCAACCAGCAACAACGGTGTACACAGCCCCGCGGCCACGATGACAGCCGCGATCCAGCACCGCATCCGCATCATCGGCAGATTCCTCTTGCACCACGTTGTCATGATCTCCTCCCTGCATCTTTCATCGAGGCAGCGGGCAGACCTGGCGCCTGCCCGCCAATTCGACTGCAAGAATACACCCTTCACCGGTGCGCCCACGGTGCAAGCCGGAGGCTTGCGTTACTGGCTCCCTCAGCGAATCTCGATGGTCGGCGCCTCGTCGGGCAGAGGCGTCGCCTCACGGCCGCGTGACGGGCGCTCCGGCGCGGATGATTCCGGCAGGCGGCCCGTCTCCTGCTGCACCCAACGCGCCAGGGTCTCCTGGTAAGTGCGCATCAGATCGGCGTCCTGCATCATCTGCGCCTCGCCGGTCAGGCTGGCGACATGGCGCAGCGCCTGCTCCAGGCGAAAGGCCAGGTCCCAGGCCTCCTCGTAGCGCCGCGCCTGGTACAGGCGGGCAATCTCCCGCAGCCCCTCGGCCGTGCGTTGAATGGTGACGTTGCGCAGCACTTCCAGGTCCCACAGAGGGTCATAGCCGGTGATGTAACCCGCGTCTACCGTGGCCTGTCCATCCAGCGATTCATCCTTCTGCGCAAACAGATCGCGATAGCGCAGCGTCACATCCAGCAGCGGCCGGCCGCCCCGGCGGCCAGGCGTCACTTCCAGGCGCACCATCACCACCTGGCTGTCGCCCGTTCCCATATCATGCAACTGCACGTTCAGCGGCCCGGCCGGCGGCGTGCCGTCGAAGCCCGTCACGCTGACCACCCGCACCCCGGCCTGCGGCTGCAGGAGAACCGAGACCGCCTCGGCCACCTTCTGCATCAGACCGGCCGCTTCCTCGCGAAAGACCTTGTCCATTTCCGCGGCCGAATCAATGAAGTGATAGCCGCCCTTGCCCTGGCGGGCCAACTGGCTGAGCAGCGCATCGTTGAAATCGTGGCCCAGGCCAATCGTAGAGAGGTAGATACCGCGGTCGTTGAAAGCCCGCGCATCCGCGGCAATCTGACCGGAATCGGTCACACCGTTGTTGGCGATGCCGTCGGTCAGCAGGATGACCCGGTTGTTGCGGCGGACATCGAAGTTCGCCTCCACCACCTGCAAGCCCAACATCATGCCCGCATGCAGGTTCGTATTGCCGTTCGTGGTCAGGCGCTCCACCGCGCTCTCGATCCAGGCGCCGTCGCCCACCTGCTGCGGGGAAACGAGCAGCTCGGCGCGGTCACTGTAGGTCACGATGGCAACCCGATCGTTGGACGCCAGACTGCGCAAGAAGACCCGCAGCGATTCTTTGACATACGGCATCTTCTCGGCCGCGCTCATCGAGCCGCTGCAGTCAATCACCAGCGCCAGGTTGAGCGGCGCAATGGCCTCGTTGGCCTCGCTGCGCGCCTGAATGCCCACCTGCAGCCAGGCCTCGCCGCCCTCGGCCGGCAAGCGGCCATTGCCCAGGCGCAGGTCGAGTCCCAGCGCCGTGTTGACCGGCGCCGCAAAGTGCTGCTCATAGTAATTGAGATACTCCGCCACACGCAGCTCCTCGGCCGGCGCAATACCGCCCGACTGAATCACATCACGGCTGCGCGACTTCGAGCTGTCCGGCACCGATCCCCCGCATGAACTCAACAGCAGGATCACGCCCATCAACAACGAACCAACCAACAGAAATTTCTTCGTAAACATGGTGCTCACTCCTTTCTTGCGCTGCAGAACCACCCGTGGGGGGCGCCAGCGTCCAGGAACCTGGCGGGCAAGACGCCCGCTCTCCCGGCCCGGTTTCAGATTTCATCGAGACGTTGGCTTTCGGGTATAATTGGCTTCGCCGGGCCGTTCTACGAGTGATTATAGGGCCGGCCCTGCACACTTCAAGAGCCAGTTGTGTACCATTTGGCGTACCATCGAACCCATGACCACATTTGCCGAACTTCTGACACAATATATGGTGCGCACCGGCGTCAGCGACAGCGAAATGGCGCGCGCCATCGGTGTGCGTCGGCAGACCATCTTCCGCTGGAAGGAAGGCCTGAGCGAACGACCGCGCCATCGCGAAGATGTGCTGGCCGGCGCAGCCAAACTGCGCCTGTCGCCCGCGGAGACCGACACGCTCCTGCTGGCCGCCGGCTTTGCTCCCATCGCCGCCCTGCCGGTCCCCAGCCTGACCGCCCCCGCTGCCCCGGCCAACCTGCAACCCTCCCCGCTCGCGCCCGCGCCTGTGGAACCGGCCCCCGCGCCGGCCGCCGAAGCCGCCCCGCCCGCCCTGCCCGTGAAAACAGCCACTCCAACCCCGGCCGCGACGCCGCGCCCTGTTCTGATCGCCCGCCTGGCGCTGGCGCTGATCGGCCTGCTCATCCTGGCCCTGGCGGGCGTCCTGGTTGCACGGCCGCAGCCCGGCAGCCGCGCCTTTCCCACGCCCCGCCCCGGCCAGGCGCTGATTCTGCTGGCGTCGCGGGTAGATTTCACGCGGCCGGCCGCAGGCGCCCAGGCCTCGCTTCAAGTCCAGGCCGGCCTGCAGCGCGAACTGCACGCGGCGCGGCAAGGGGCCGTCACCGAGCTGATCGAGTGGCCCGCGGCCGTGCCTGACCTGACCGCGGCCGCCGATGCCCGCACCCGCAGCCGGGCCAGCCTCCTCCTCTGGCGTCGCGACAACTTCACCGACGCCGAAACCGGTTTTCCTGACGATCTGCAGCCCGTTCATTATGTCATCCTGACCGCGGACGCGGCGCCGACCGCCTCGCTTCTCGATTCCCTGCTGGCCGCGCCCGCGTCCCTCTCCTTTCCCATCCACGCCGGCCGCCCCAACGAGGTGCGCAGCCTGGCCCTGCTGACCCTGGGACTCCTGTCCAGCCAGCAGGACGCGTGGGATCAGGCCAATTCTGCCTTCAACCAGGCCGCGGCGCAGGCGCCGAGCGAACACGAGGCGGCCGCCACCCTGGCGTTTCTGTCCGGTTATGTCAATCAGCGCAGCCGCCCGGCTGATCTGCCCGCGGCCATTGCCTTCTACTCCCAAACCCTGGCCCTGACGCCCGCCAGCGGCGCAGCCCTGCTCAATCGCGGGCTGGCCTACGTGCGCCTCGATCGCCCGGCGCAGTGGCAGGCCGATTTCAACGCCCTGCTGGCGCAGCAGCCCGACGACGCCCGCGGCCTGGCTGCGCTCTGTTGGGCCTTTGCGCTCGACAACCAGCCCGACCTGGCCCTGCCCTATTGCGACCGCGCCATCGAGCAGCGGGCCTCGCCGCTGGCCTTCGACGGCCGCGCCCTGGCCCGGGCCAGCCAGGGCCATTGGCCGGGAACCGCGCAAGACCTACAGGCGTTCTTGACCTGGCTGGGCGGTCAAGCGTTCGCCGGCCGCGACGCGCTGGCAACGACCCACCGCGCCTGGCTGGCCGCGGCGCAAGCCGGGCAAAATCCCTTCGACGACGCGGTGCGCGCACGGTTACGACAGGAGTAAACGAAATGGACATACGGCAATTTGCGCTGCTGCAGGGCAAATTCTCCAACAAGATCTCCCCATCGCCCGCGGGCAATCCGACCCGACGGGTAACTGCTCACCCTGCAGGCCGATTTGGACAGGATGAACAGGATGTACAGGATTCTTGCTCTGTGGTGTGCAAACTTCGGCACGAGATGATTCCGCAATCCTGTGAATCCTGTCTGAATTCCAGGCAGACCCAGCAGTTACCCCGACGGCGTGGGCCGCAGGGGCTGCTGAGCCTTGCGCTGGCGCTGCTGCTGCTCTCATGCCAGGCCGCGCCGACCCCACCGGTGATTGCGCCAGACCCGTTCGCGTCGAACCCCAGGGTCACGCCGATCATTGCGGCAGGAGCGCCCGCCCAGGGCAGTGCAGCGAACGAGCAGCCGCCGTCCACGTGGCAGATCTACGCCAGCACGGAGCTGAGCATCACCTTGACCTATCCCGCGCACTGGCGCCCGGCCGCCTCTGACGATATCGCGCTTTTCCGCGGGGAAGACGGCTTTTTCGGCCTGAGCGCCGCGCACATGGTCGCGGAGACCGCCGAAGCGGTGTGTGCGGAGTGGGTGAAGCGCGATCCCAACCCGCGCACCGGCAGTCAGCCGCGTGTCGAACCTCTGCAGGTGGCTGGGCAGCCGGCCTGCCTGATTCTGCCTTCGGAAGACCAGCAACAGCCGGATGGCGAGGCATTGTTGTTCGTGCAGTATCCCAGGGCCTATGAGCACAGCCGCACCCTGATCCTGGTCGCCGACATGGCGCACATCCGCCAGATCGGCGCGTCGCTGCGCTTTGCCCTGCCGCCCCAAACGCTCGATTCGCTGCGCGGCGCGTTGACTTACGTGGAGCTGGACATCTTCTCCGGCCGGCCCAATCCGGTCTGGCCGCTGCCCGACGCGCAACAGCACGAACTCACCACACGCTTGAGCGGTCTCACGCCAGGCCTGGTTGCACCCTATCCCGACCGCCTGGGATACCGCGCGGTCTTGATTCACTTCAACCAGCCGCCCTATGGGATGCCAGAAACCATCGAAGTCTTTGGCGGCTCGGCCTGCTTCGAGCTGGGCGGCGCCAGAACATGCCGCGCCGATGCCAACCGCGGGATCGAACACTGGCTGCTGCAAACGGCCGAGCGGTCGCAGCTGGACACCGGGGTGACCGGGCTGCTGGATGACATCCTCGGAGAAATCAACACGATTGCCGTAGTGCAAGCTGGCGATCAGCCCGAAATCTGGTCGTATGAATCCCCAGACAAACGATGGCGGATGGTCCTGATGATGTACGGTTGCGTGCCAACGGAGACTGGCAACACCAATGCCTACGAAACGTTCAGCCTTGTCCGCAGCGCCGATGGCGCCTCAGCGGTGGTAGATCGCCAATTGATCTACTGCGGAGGATTGGGCGCCTACGGCCTGGGTGGACTCTTCTGGTCACTCAACAATCGTTATTACTACTACACCACCGCCAGAGAAGGCACGCCCGACGGCTGCGGCTTCTGGCAGCCGCCAATCTGGCGACTGGATGTCGCCACAATGAGGATCCAGGAATTGGGCTTCGGTTTTCGCTCGCCCGATGGGACAAAATTGGCCGCCTGGCGGGATCAGGAGTTGATTCTGTGGGACACGGACGGGGCCGAATGGGGTCGTTGGCAGGCCCCCGCACCGGTTCCGTTGGCCGCACTACGCTGGGCGCCGGATAGCGGGGCGGTAGCGTACCTGCTGACGCCATCGCCTTGCGATCAAGCTACTGCGGGCAAGTCGTACCTGGTCAGAGTCAATCTTGCCGATTTCAGTCAGACTGTGCTGATCGAATCCGCCGCGCCGATCTTCGATACGCTGGATTGGCTGGCAACCGATGTGATCAGGCTGACCGATAGAGAAGGCAAGACCTGGACTTTCGACAGGAAGGGCTTGAGACAAGATTGAGCAAGCCACAGGAGCAGGGATGGCGCGGTCGAGTATTTCCGAAAACAACCGTCGGCTGTGGGATGAGTTGGCCGGGCAGGCTGCGGCCAACCTGCCGGCGACAGGCGCGGAGGCCCTCGACGGTCTGACCGCGCTGGAGCTGGCGGAGGTTGGGCCGGTGGCGGGCAAGCGCCTGCTGCATCTGCAATGTCACCTGGGACTGGCCGCGCTGGGCTGGGCGCGGCGGGGCGCGCAGGTCACCGGCGTGGATTTCTCCACGACGGCCATCGCCGCGGCGCAGGGCCTGAGCCGCACGCTGCATCTGCCGGCCACCTTCCTGGCCGCGGACCTCTACGATCTGCCGGGCCTCTTGCCAGGCGCGTTCGACATCGTCACCAGCTCGTTCGGCGTCCTGAGCTGGCTGCCCGACCTGCCCGCCTGGGCCGAGATCATCGCCTCGTACCTGCAACCCGGCGGCTTCTTCTACCTGGCCGAATTCCATCCCCTGGGCCGCGTCTTCCGCGAAGATGCCCGCCGCGTGCGGGACCTGCGCCTGGCCTACTCCTACTTCACCACGCCGGAGCCGCAGGCCTGGGAAATCGCCAGCCCGGACAGCGATCGGCCCCTGGACGCCACGCGCAGCTTCGAGTGGAATCACAGCCTGGGCGAAATCGTCACTGCGTTGGCGGCCGCGGGCCTGCGCCTGGAGTTCCTGCACGAATTCCCCTTCTGCACTGAACAACTGCTGCCCTGCCTGGTGCAAGGCCCGGACCACTGGTGGCGCCTGCCCGATCATGACGGCAGCCTGCCGCTGATGTTTTCGCTCAAGGCGCAACGCTGAGTGCAAAGTACAAAGTGCAGAGTGCAAAGTGCCAGAGTAGGAAACACTGGATAGCGACGGCAAAGTTGAACGAACTGTCATCTGGGCCAGATCGTGTTTCATTGACGGTTCATTTTGCTCCCCGTGTAACTGCTTAGGCGGCGCCCAGGCGCTATCAAGACCATTCTCACTGCCTGGCTGAGCAGTTACCGTCGACGATCGGTTGATCTTGACCTCCCGGGATGACATTCAGAATTGCTGTCAATCAGCGCTTTCGCAGAAAATCGCCCGAATTCAGCATTCACAAAGGACCTCACATCACCGCATGAAACAACGTCACCTTCTCACCCTGGCGCTGATTAGCGCGCTGGCCCTTCTCATGGGTATCAGTGGATTCTCCACAGCCGCCACGCAGGCAGCGCCAGAAGCGGCCGGCCGCGCGCCCACCAGCGACTGGCAGATTCAATACTGGGCGCCGCCCGGCATCACCCTGCGCGGGCTGAAAATGATCAACACCCAGGTCGGCTACGCCGTCGGCGGCCCGGACTGGGGCTACAACGGCAATCCCTATGTGCTCAAGACCACCAACGGCGGCGTGGATTGGGAACGCCTGACCCTGCCTGATACCGTCAGCGGCTGGCAGGGCGGCATTGACTGCCTGGATGCGCTGCGCTGCCTCATCGTGGGCACCACGGGCCAGGCCAGCCGCACCACCGACGGCGGGCTGACCTGGTCCGTGCGCGGCGTCGCCCCGGACTACGGCGGCTACCTCTACAGCGCCTACTACGTGACCGACCAGATCGTGCTGGCCGGCGGCACCGATGGCAGTTCATTCCGCTCGGCCGACGGCGGCCGCTACTGGACTGAGTTCTTCCCCGGCGGCAGCGTGGTCGTTTGGGAATTCCAGTGCTTCGGCTACACCTGCTACGGCGCAGGCAACGGCGCCAGCCTGGTCTTTTCCACCGACCAGGGCGTGTCATGGGGGCGCCGCTTTGCGCCCGCGCATGATCTGCTGGGCTTGAGTTTCATGGATGTCAACGCTGGCTGGGTGGCAGGCCAGCACGGCGCCATCTACTACACCAACAACGCGGGCAACGGTTGGACCACGCAGTTGACCGGCACCTTTCCCGACGATCTCTATTACACCACCTTCTACGACATCGAGATGCTCAACGCGTCCGAGGGCTGGGCCGTCGGCGGCAGCGATGACAGCGACGGGCGCATCTACCACACCCTCGACGGCGCTTCCTGGACGCGCGTCGCCATGCCGGACACCGGCTTTGTCTGGGAAGTAGATTTTGTGGACGCCAGGCACGGCTGGGCGGTGACGCACGATGGCAAGATCCTGAGCTACGGCGGCCCGGCCGGCAATACCCCCACGCCGTCGCCTTCCGGCACCGTGACCGCAACGCCGACCAGCGGCCCCACCGCCACCGCGACCGACACCCCCACGGCCGGCCCCAGCCCCACGCCGACGCAAACGCCGACCATCACCCCAACGCCCACCCGCACGCCCACGTCCACGCCGACCCCGCCGCAGGGTACCTGGCGCACGCAGTGGTACGGCAGCGACCTGGCGCACCTGAACGACATCGAATTCATTGATTCACTGACCGGCTGGGCCGTGGGTAACAGCGGGCAGGTAGTGCGCACCGTCAACGGGCAAACCTGGGCCTTTGGGCGCATGCCAACGACCGACGATGTGGAAGCCGTAGATTTTGTGGACGCCAGCAACGGTTGGGCGGCCGGTGCCAACGGCAGCATCTGGCGCACAAGCAACGGCGGGCAGGGCTGGACCCGACAGACCACGCCGACCACGCAGCGGCTCAGGGACCTGGTGATGACCGACGTCAACAGCGGTTGGGCCGTGGGCGAAGCCAACACGATCCTGCGCACTACTAACGGCGGCGGCGGCGCGTGGACCTCGCAGAGCAGCCCGCTCAACACCGACTGGCAAGCGCTGGCCGCGCTGGACAGTCAACACGCCTGGGTCGTTGGCAACCAGGGCGCGATGATCGTCACCAGCAATGGCGGCGCCACCTGGACCAGCCAGAGCAATCCGGCCCCGGCCTGGGTCAACCTCAACAGCATCGCGTTCGCCGATGCGCAGAACGGTTGGGTGGTTGGCAAGGGCGGCGTGGCGCTGCGCACCACCAACGGCGGCGCAGCGTGGAATCTGCTGTATCTGACCGACTTCGATCTGAACGCGGTCGCCTTCTCCTCGGCGCAGAACGGCTGGATCGCAGGCGTGGATGGGCGGTTGCGTCGCACCACCAACGGCGGCGCCAACTGGACTGCCGTCGAATCGGGCGTGACCACCGCCATCGCGGCGCTGTCCGCGCCGGCCGATGACGAGGTGTGGACCGCCGGCGCCGGGCATTTCATCCTGCACAAACAGGGCAGCGCGGACATGGCCATTGCCGCGCCGTTCGGCGTCACCGAGTTCAAGGGCGTGGATGCGGTGGATGCCAACCATGCCTACGTGGTGGGCGAGGAAGGCGCCATCGTCAAGACCACGGATGGCGGCGCGACCTGGAGCTACGTGCCCAGCCCGGCGCGACAGCTCGACCCGGGCCTGCCGCCGGCCTGGCTGCGGGGCGTCAAATTCCCAGAGAACGACCAGACCGGCTGGGTGGCGGGCCGCTATGGCGCGCTGCTGCGCACCACGGATGGCGGCGCCAGTTGGACGCGCCAATTCGTCAAAGATGGCGACGGTAACATCCACACCGGATTCCTGTGGGTGGTCGAAGGGTACGACAACAACCATGTCATGACCGTGGGCAAGGAGGGCTTCGTCTTCCGCACCAGCGATGGCGGCACTACGTGGCAGTTCTCTCAGGCCAACATGGCCGTCAACATCCGTGACCTGAGCTATGGCACGCACACGGCCGTCTATGGGGCCACGCTTTACGATTCGTTTGTCACTAGCGCCGACGGCGGCGCGAGCTGGATTCGCCGCTACCCCGGCAGCAACGGTGATCTGTACAGCGTGGACTTCAGGGATGCCTACACCGGCTGGATCGTCGGCACGAACGGCGTTATCATGCACACGACCAACGCCGGCGACAGCTGGGTCACACAGGCGAGCGGCGTCACAGCCGATCTCAACAATGTGTCGTTTGCCGATACCAACTTCGGTTGGGCCGTAGGCAACGATGGCACGATCCGCTTCACCGACAACGGCGGCGCCACCTGGAACGGCCAGACCAGCCCGGTCAGCGATCATCTGCTGTGGCTGGACATGGTGGATGCGACGACCGGCTGGGCGGTGGGCGTCAACGGCGCGATCATCAAGTACGAGGTGCCGCCGCCGCCACCCACGCCAACGCCGACGCCCACGAACACCCCCACACCGACCCATACGCCCACGCGCACACCGACGCCAACGGCCACCCCCACGTTGACGCCGACCCACACGCCGACGGTCACGCCTAGCCCTACGGCGACCATCACGGCGACCCCGACGCTGCCACCCGTCACCCACGCCCACCGAGACCCCCACGGTGACGCCCAGCCCCACAGCCACACCCCTCCCACCGCCGCGCAGCTACTGGTTCCCGGTGATCGTCAGATGATGAAAACAGGCGTCGGCTGATCGTTGGATCAGCCGACGCCTGTCTAGCGTCCTCCCCTTGCGCAGGCTGGCTGCACCACACAGCGCCGGGCAAGCCGAAATCACCCTCCCCGACACCCGCTCCTTACCCGGCGGGCCTGCGCAAGGTTGGCCAATTTTCGGCGAACAACCCTCGCAGGGGCCAATGGACATCGCAGCGTTGACCTGTGACGGCGTTGTGTGCCTCCGAGGTTGCCCTCTCAATCCACCCCTGCGAGGGGAATCTCTGTCGCCGACAAGAACGACTCGACTTCGGTCATGAAAGTTTCGGGATTGATCGGTTTTTCGATGTAACCGTTACAGCCCGCGGCCAGGATGCGCTCACGGTCGCCGGCCATCGCATAGGAGGTGACGGCCACGATGGGAATGTGCGTCAGCGCGGGGTTCCTGCGCAGCGCTTCGGCCACCGCGTAGCCGTCCATCACGGGCAGTTGAATGTCCAGCAGCATGAGCGCGGGGCACAGTTCTTGCGCCAGTTGAATGCCCTGGCTGCCGTCGCGCGCCGCAGTCACCCGATGGCCGCGCCGTTCCAAAATGAAAGTGGTCAGGTAGAGGTTCTGTTCGTTGTCTTCGATCACCAGGATGTTTGCCATGTGGCTCCTTACGCGTCCAGGGGCAGCATGAAGGTGAAGACGCTGCCCTCGCCCCATTCGCTCTCGACATGGATTTCACCGCCCAGCAAGCGCATCAGGTTCTTACAGATCGCCAGGCCCAGCCCGGTGCCCTCATGCCGGCGGTTCAGCCCGGTCTCCAACTGGTGAAACGGCTCGAAGAGTCTGCCCAGGTCTTCCGGGCGGATGCCCATGCCGCTGTCGCTCACGCTCGTATCCAGCCACTTTCCCTGCACCCGGCATTCCAGCCGCACCCCGCCCTGCTCCGTGAACTTGATCGCGTTGCTGAGCAAGTTGAGCAGAATTTGTTCGACTCGGCGCCGGTCGCTGCTGATGTCGCCCACCTCAGCAGCTATGACTTGGTGGAGCACCAGTCCCTTTTTCTGCGCCAGCGGCGACACCGCGCGCACGGCGCTCTCGATGACGCTGCGCATGGCAAACGGCGCGCGTTCCACGCGCAACTGCCCGGCTTCGATCTTGGAAATGTCCAGCACATCGTTGATCAACGCCAGCAGGTGACGGGCGCTGTCGCGCACCATGCCCAGCTGTTTGCTCTGCTCCGCGTTGAGCGGCCCCGCCAGCCCCTGCAGGAGAATGCCGCTAAAGCCGATGATCGAGTTGAGCGGCGTGCGCAGTTCATGCGACATGGTGGCCAGAAAAACCGACTTCAACCGGTCGGCGTCCTGCGCTTGCAGCAGCGCGTCGCTCAATTCCTCGGTGCGCTGCGCCACGCGCGCCTCCAGTTCCCTGTTGTAGGTCTCCAGTTCGGCGCGCAGTCGCGCATTCTGAATGGCACTCGCGGCCTGTGAGGCCAGCAGCTCCAACAGGCGCGTGTCGGCCGCCGTGTACTTGCGGTCATTGCCGATTTCAGCGACAGCCAACGCACCGATGATCTCCTCCCGATGAATCAAGGGCACCAGGGCCACGGCGCGTAGGTCAACATGCTGTAATTCGGGTCGGCGGCTGCTCCACGTGCGGTAGTCGTCCACGATCTTCGCCTGGCGCTCGCGAATCACCGCGCCGGAGATGCCCTGGCTCACGGGAAAGCGTGAACCGCGCGGCAGCGCGTAGACGTTGGCGGCGGCCAGTTCCAACTCGTCTTTCGCTGCATCGTACAGGTAAATCGTCGCATCTGACGCCTTGAGCAGGCGCGCCGACTGTTGGGTGATGGTTTCGAGCAGGCGGGGCAGATCGGTTTGGGCCGTAGTCTCACGCCCAACCTCGTACAGGGCGGCAAACTCTTCCGCGCGGCGACGCACGGCCTCCTCATGCTGTTTGCGTTCGGTGATGTCGGTAATCGTACCCACATAGCCCGTGATCTGACCATCGGCAGCGATCTCAGGCGTCGCCTGTCCCATCACCCAGGCCATCGTCCCATCTGACCGCACAAACCGATAATCCGAAAAAGAGGGTTTCTGCTGCGCCGTTGATTCCTGCCAGTCCCGGCGCAGCTTCTCTTGATCGTCTGGGTGGACCGCCGCCAGCCAGCCGTCGCCCAACGCCTTGTCCTGCAACAGCCCGGTGATTTCGCTCCACATGGGATTGACGTAGGTGGTGGCGCCGTCAGGATCGGCGCGAAAGATGCCAACTGGAGAGATGTTGGCGAGAGTTTGATAAGCCCGTTCGCTGGCGCGCAGCGTGTTTTCGGCGCGGTTGCGCAGCGCCAGATCGCGCCTGAGCAGCGAATAGATCAAAGCAGCGCTGATGACCACAAAGGCCCAGCCCTTGTAGGTCTGCATGATTGTCAGCGCGGCCACATCGCGCGCCAACGTCGCCAGAATACGATCCGACAGCGCGATCCAGAGCCCGCCGAAGGCCGCGTAGAGCAGCGCCACCCGCTGGTCCGTCGAGATACGAGGTAATTTCAACACCATGCGCCCCCTTTTCACCCGGGAGACAGGCGCAATTTACTCTCGGTCAACGGGATTGTCAAATCGAGTGCTGTGACACTTGGAATCCATTGGCTCATTCAAACGGTTGCGGTCTCGATCGCCATACTACCTGCGCGCGTCGTCTAACCGGCTTTGCGCATCGGAACGGCGCCGGTTGGCGTCGGCGATCCGGTTTCGCTTAGCGTCGGCAGCGCGGGTTTCCATCGTCTCCGCTTGCTGCTGGCCGTCTGCCCTGGCCTGATCTGCATCCTGCTTGCCCTGGACCCGGTCGCGCTCGGCCCTGGCATCGGCGTCGGCCTTTCGGCTGCGAGCATCCGCTTGGTCGCGGTTCGCCTGCGCTTGCGCGGCAGACACAGCGGCCGCCGATTGCGCCTGCGCATCGGCCAGATTCTGGGTGGCGGCATCTAATTGCGCGTGTGCATTCTGCAAGGCCACCGCTTTGAGATGGGCGGCTTGTTCCTCAACGGCAGCCTTCTGGGCATGGGCGAGGGTCAGCTCGGCATGAGCCTGGTCCAGCACCGTTTCAATGTTCAAGCCGCCATCCATCTCGATCGGAAACAGCGTGACCGGTGGCTCCTTGCCGTCAAGGCGGCCGGCGTGCAGGTAACGGCGTGTGCTTTCCACGGTGACCAGACTGCGCGCCCAGGTCGGGTCGGGGTCGGGAGTATGCTCCCATCCGTTCGCAGCTTGCGGCACGGTGCAGTTCCAGGCAGCAAAGCGGGCGATGCGCCCGTGAAAGCCGGCAAAGACCCGCTGAGGATCGTCACAATTCACCAACGCCCCTGCTACTTCCTGATGGGTTTGGGCGCTATTCGGCGCGCCCAGAGAATGGCTCTCAAAAACCGTTGCGCCAGCAGGCAAGGAGATCTGTTCTTCGACCACTTTCTCGCCATCAACAAACGTGGAAACAAGGCCACTCCTGGCAAGCATCCAGGTGACACGGTGCAATTCATTGATTCTCAGCCGGCGGTCTGACAGAACCCTATGTTCTCCAGTCAGCACATGCCCGTTCCAGCGCAGGTGCAGGGTCGGGATCCCGGTCTGGCTGTCTGCCTCATCCGGTTCAATCAGGCAGACAATTCGTTCCTCATCCTCATCGGTCGCCAGTTCGTAGAGGCAAATGGGCATCTTAGGATCGGATCCAGTTCCTTCCCAGATCAGTTCAGCCGAAACCGTCCAACCTTGTTGCAGGTTGAAGCGGATAGGTTCGAAGGTAAGAACATCGTCCGAACCAGGCAGCTGAGCGCTTTGGCCCGCTGCTAACGGGTCAGAACTCTGCCCAGCCCCAAAGGACAACACCTTGCTGTTTGCATCGCCGCCTTGCCCTTGCACCTGGTCCGGGGTCATCCCCAAACTCGCAGCGGTCCACTGGACGCCGGCAAATTCATTCACCGCCACCATCTCTACATGCTGTCCATGCCAATGGGGATGCTTGAGGTCATGGTACAGGTCAATGTACCGGCCGGGTGTATCGAGGACGGGCACTTCCAGGGTCCTCCGTTCGGCCGCGACCCAATAGACGAAAGCCGCTTCCTGCCCAGAATTGTTCGTGTCTGCCAACCGGGAAACGGCAAGTCCGCGTGAGGGTCTGGGTGCTGGGTACAATGTCTTGACGGCCCCCAGTGCCTTCTCTATCCTGTCTTGGGGCAACATACGCACCACCTCATCTTCCGCGTCCAGCCAGAGCAGCGAGCCATCCGGGGCAACCGCCAGGGCGATGGGAAAGGGCGAGGCAACATGCGGCAGCAGAACCTGGAACGTCTTTGGCTCATCAGCCGCGACATTGCTCCAATAGAGCTCCCAGCCATTTGTCCAATACAGGATTTGTTTTTCCGGATCAAGGGCGATATCCCAATAGCCGGAACGGCCGAGAGGGACAAAAAAACCAAACAACTGCTGCCGCTCATCATGTTTGGACTCCCCTGGCGGAATCCAGGCCCGGCAAATGGCCCCGTCCGCTTCTATCCAGTAGAGGCCAACCCAGACCTTGCCCTCGCGTTTGGCCTTGGTGTGATTTCCCGAAAAATCACAGGTGAGCGCTCGAGGCGGACTCGGCAAGTCCGGCGCATCGGTTGCATTGTTTTGGTTTCTGATATGCCAAAGACCGCCATCCAAACTGATGTACCAACTGTCGTCTGGTCCCAGGATCAAATCTGTCGTCCGCAAGTTGGTCGGATAATAATGTTCGGTGATTGAGTCCAAACCGCCGATCCGCTCGGCGCCACCCAGGACAAATCCCAGTCGTTTGATTCCCCGAATATGAATGTCGCGACGCGCCTGCTGCCGGGCCAGCGCCACTGTTCGCTGCGCCTGCTTACGGGCCAGCGCGCTCTGGGCGGCGGCAGCCTTCCTTGCCGCCTGCATGTTTTGATGGTGCTCAACCTCTACCTGCTGCTGCATCTGCCTGACCAGCACGCTATCGGCAGGGGCATCGGGCAGATCGGCGCTGACGACGACGGCATCAGGCGGCGCCTGCCAGGCGTCGAACCCCTGGGCAAAGAGATCCAGGGCCGGCGCCTCGGCCGGGGTCGTGGATGGATAGCGATCGTCGCGAATTTGCGCAAGGGTGCGGGCGCTGTTCCACACCCGCACTTGCGCAACAGCGCCGCGGAAGCCCGCGCCCAGAACCCACGACCCAGCGGCGTTGGCATCCTTTTCCGAATGATCTGCCTGCTGCACCTGGCGCCCGTCGAGGATCTGGCACAGGGTCGTACCATCCCACGTAAGCGCGAGATGATACCATCTGTCTGGTCGCAGCAGCATGCCGCCGAATCGCAGCTCGTCGCCTGCGCCGCGCAGCTCGGAGGGCTGTCGAATAATCGTCAGGCCGGTCGTCCCGCCCTTCACTGCCACGATGCCGATGCGGGCTGTGGCCGCTTGTGATCCGGCCGCCCCACGCTCCGAAGCGGCAGGCACAATCGGCTGCGGCTCGGCATGGTAGGAGGAGACAACCAACGAGGCCTCGGGTTCTTCGATTGCGACGTAGCCTGGTCCATAATAGTGCCACTCGCCATTTAGCTTTTTCCCAATCTGATAGCCATTGGGCGCCACGGCGGCTCTGCGTCCACGCGCCGTATAGATAATGCCATCCTCGCCGTATGGCGCTTCGCCGAAGGCAAGGCTGCGCGGCGTCCAGGGCAGATCACTCAGGTCGTCGTGGCTTCCGGTCAAATTCACGGGTGTTCCGCCCTGCCCGTGGTTGGGATACAGTCGAAGAACCGACCCTTGCGGCACGCGAACGCTCTTGAAAGCCGGAAGCGCTGCGCGCGGATCATTGATCTGGGGCGCCAACGTCTGCTGGCGGAATGGCTCCTGCTGCGTCGTAAAGATCAGTTCTGTTCCTGCCAGTGGGGCATCCCGGCGCGGTTCGATGCGGGTGACGCCATCGGGAAGCTGTGACAGATCGCCGCGCAGAGTGGAATGCACAGCCTGTGCAACACTATGCCCGAAAGCCGCGATATGCTCGTGGAACCCTGGCCCCCATTCCCGCTGCTCTCTGATCAGCTCAAATCCTGGCGGCGCCCATACTGAACGATTGATGTTGCTCCGCACGACTCGTTCGACGGGAATGATCTGCCCATGGTGAGAAAGTGACAGAACCCCTTCGGTTCCATGCGGTGCATCCATAAATATCGCGGCTTGCGGCTTCCAGCCCAGAGCGCGCAGGTCAAAAATCCCATCCGTAAGAACTTCATAATCATCAACCGCTGTCACCGCGGCGATGGGCTTTCTGAACAAGAACAGCGCCCGCCGTTTGGGGATATTGAGGATGCTGAAATCCGGGACATCCTGCAACCAGGTCTGACCTAAGCCGCTGAACTTCGCCCAAGGCCCATCCGCCAGGCGATAGATGGCTTGCCCCTCCCGTGTTTTGGGCTGGTCGGGCTGACGCTCCACACGCTGAATCCCTTCCGCAACCCTGCTCACGTCCTTCCTTTGCTGGGATTCGCTCGCCCGCTTAACGATGTAGCTTGTACTGCCGTGACACTCCTGCAAGCCGTTCCCAATTCTGTCTGGAATATCCTCGTTTTCAACTGGAACCAGGCGGAAGTTAGGGGGGACCCAGAAATGCCAACGCACCGAATCAGAAGGCATGCGGGTTCCCACAGGAAGGAGTTGTACTTCCCGTTCAGAAGAATTCTCGGTTTTTGGCCCAATACCAATAACCCCCTCCACACTATCCGGGGCTTGAACGTAGATGGCCGATCTTACAGGCCAGGGCGGGGATGACAGATCGCTTTGCTTCCCTGAAATGACCCTTGACTTTCCCACATAGTCCGGTTTTTCAAACAAGAAGAGGATGTTGTTTGGTGGGATGTCTACTGATTTCGACGGTTGAAGCTTAATCGGCCAGTCCTGGGGAAGATCGCCGGTCAGATTTGGCGCCAGAAGACTCAAACTAAAACTGGACCCTGGGTTGGCACTCTGGCGCAACTGAGTCACTTCCAGGGCCGCACCTGGGGGAACCCAGGCCGATCCGACCTGTGTGAGTCCAGGCTTTTGATCCGTAGTCTTCTCTTTTGTGTTATTCTCATTTGGCCGCTGCCAGAAATCAGGCAGGATCAGCACCTGGGCCTTGCCCTGGTAGCCCGCTTGCGCAAACAGAACCACGTGATTCTGACGGCGATGACTGCGATCGAACACCACCACCGATCCGATCTGCTGCTGACCGGCAGGCGCCTGCGGCAGATCCTGGCGGACGGCAAAAGATTCGCCCTGAAAATCCGCCTCGCTGAAGAAGACGGCAGCGATATCTTCCGGCAGGCTGGCTGAACCGAGCTGCGGCAGGTAATCCCCGGCCATGCTCCTGTACAGGCCTTCTTTCAGACGCACGGGCTTACCGCCATAATTTGGCTGTGGATAGAGCCGGATGGCCCCATCCATCGGCGCCGGACAAACCCAGGCCTCAATGGTATAACCATTGGACAGATCGGGCATCTTGCCGCTCAGATCAATTTCGTGCTCATGACGCAAACGTAGAGCGTCGGTATTACTCATGATGGTCTCCGGTCTGCTGTGAATCCAAACTGCTCAGGTCTTGGCAGGAGTCATACCTTGAATTCATGACGGATCAACTTATAACCAGGAAGTTGCCGCATGCCAGCCGCTGCTGATGGTATCCTCTACCTCACGTGCCGCACGGCTGAAAAACTCCTCTATCCGGCGTTCAACTTCCTCAATATCGGCTTCGATGGCCCGCACCACCTCTTCCGCCTCGTGGGCCAGTTGGCTGAGCAGGACTTTGGCTTGATCCAGACGGGCGGAAACCCAGCGGCGGGCTTCGTCCAACTTTCCCGCCACCCATTGCGCGGCCTCCGCGGCCACCTGGATGGCATAATGCGCCGCTTCGCTGACGAGGGCGGCAGCATCTGCGACGATGGCCTTGACGCTGGCAGCCGCATCGGCGGCAAATTGCAGCGCTTTCTGGCCCAGGTCTGCAACTTTTTCAAGGAGAGGCCCGGTCGCATCCAACGCCGCTTGCTCGGCATTCTTTGCCAAATTCTCGGCCTCACCAGCCAGATTTTTAGCGTCTTGACCGATCTCGCCCGCTGCCTTGTCCATCGTGTCCGCCACACCGCTCACGATTTGTTTGGCTTCACTGGCCGCTGCGGAGGCCACTTCAGCTACCTCCTTCGCGGCCGCGACGGCCACGTGCGCCACTTCCTTGGCGCCCTCTTCGACGAATTTCCCAATCGGAGCCAGGTATTGCTCGAAGATAGTCTCTGCCTCGTTGACCACGTGGTCCCATGCCGCCTTGGCCAGCGCTTCGAGAGTGCTAAACTCCTCCACCAACACCAGTTCCGGCAGGTGCAGGGAAGCCCCCTGATACTCGAAACTGCCGTTGATGGTCAGCTTGAATTCCTTGCTGTCAACCATCAGGGCCACATGGGCGTCCAGATCGGTATCGAGATGGAATTGGGTCGCGGCCACATGCGGGATGATCGGCCCGATGTCGCCGTGCA
Organism: Candidatus Amarolinea dominans; assembly: GCF_016704685.1. Taxonomy (NCBI): domain Bacteria; kingdom Bacillati; phylum Chloroflexota; class Caldilineae; order Caldilineales; family Candidatus Amarolineaceae; genus Candidatus Amarolinea; species Candidatus Amarolinea dominans. The sequence goes on along the minus strand of NZ_JADIZS010000009.1, from coordinate 182,413 downwards.
GATGAATGCCCAGATCGCCGTGGGCTTCCAGCTTCCCTTCTTGGTGCCACCAGTGGCATTCCAATTCGGCGGTCACTTCGTTGCCGGCGCCGATCTTGAAATCAAAATCGAAGCCCTCTGCGGTGATGTCGGCGTGAATGTCCGTTTGCAGGAAGCCGAAAAGCTGTGCGTGCAGGTCGGCGTGGAGGAAAGGTGCGCTGCGCGTGCTGAGGTGCAGCACCGGGCCGCCGGGCTTGAGGAACCAATCACCTACGTCCTTGGCAACGGCTGGGGCGACCGGCCTCTGCTGGCCGGCTGCCAGCGCGCCCACCTTGCTTTTCACCTGTTGGTTGAAGTCATCGGCCGTCTTCGGCGTCTTGTGGATCCCTTGGCCGTCTCCCCAGATCTTCAGAACACGGCCAATCTCGATCTTTTCAGCCTCCAAATGCCCCGAAAAGCCGGGAATGCCCTGCGTTGACAGATCCAGCACCGCAAATGCATCCCAATCGAAGATGCGCAACCCGCCGCGAATCCCGACGCCGGGCATGACTGTCGCGCCATCCGGCAAGTTGACGATGCTATCGGCCCAGTGAATGCGCACATCTCTAAACTCGACTTTAGAAAGGATGGCCTCGAGATGCCCCAGGGCGCTTTCGGCGGCTTCGACAGCAGCCGAAACGCCTTTGGCGGCCTTATCCGCGGCCTCGCCCGCAGCCTTGACAGCACTCCCCGCGTCACCTCCGACCTGATCGGCTACATCGTCCGCGACTTCTTCGGCGGCCTCAGCACCTTTTGCCAGCAGCTTTGCGGCAGAGTCTGCCAGGTGCAGCCGGTATTGCACACCGGTGAGGGCCTCCAGCAGAACCGGTATGCTCAGCTCGTCTGTTCCAAATTCGACATAAAGCGGCTGGACGACTTCTCCCTCAACCTCAAGGACAAAGCCTGCGTCGCCATAGACCAGATCCTTGTCATCCTTGTAAATCGCAAAGGAGCCGGTCAGACCCAGGTCCAGACCGGGCGGCTCGAATTGGAGGCCAAGATCGAGCGACAGGGGCTTATCCTGGTTGATGACCAGTTGCACACCGGGCAACTGGTAGATGGGCGTGAGCGGAACAGACAGAGCGAGTTCCGTCATTTGCACATGGCCCGTAAGCGACTCCTCCGCCAGGGCGATCCAGCCAGTCATCTGGAGCCGCTGCCCGACAAAGTGAATATCCAGACCGCCCATGATGTCAAATTCCGGCCCGGCTTCCGGGATCTCCAGATTTTCCTTGATCCGCAACATTGGGGAGGTGAGCACCAGGCTGTTGCCCCCCCCGGCATCCAGCTTGAGCCTGCCCGGAATGGAGACCTGCAGGGCGACCACATCGCCAACCGTCACCTGCCCATCCAGCTCGTCAACATCAATCACTCGCCGCACGATATCGTGCTGACCGAACTTCACCCGAGCGCCAACGGATACCCCCTGGCCCAACGTCATCGTGCCAGTGCCAAAGGGAAAGCTGGGCGCGCCGGCATCCTGCCGGGCATAGCTGGGCTGCATGGCGCTGGCAGCAAAGGCCGGCGGCTGGTAGGCGCTGCTGCTCACCGTCGAGAACAACAAGTGGGTGAGTTCGATATGCTCCAATACTGCCGCAACGACCTTGAGGAGCTTGTGGACCGGTTCGGGCAGAAAAGTGAGATCCTCTGAATTCGAATGAGTTGATTCGTCAGCGCTGTCGGCAAAGGCAATGCCAGCCACCAGACCCTCGTTCTCGCCGCTGCGCACCGCAACAAATGCTTTTGCCTGGCGATACTTGGACAAGGCTGTGAAGAGCAGGGTATTCTGTTGATCATTCTCTTGCCAGGCAAAGCCCAATTGCTTGAAGGTCAGCAGCTCATCAATCTTTTCAAGTATTTGTTCGACTTCATCACCCGCCAGATCTTTGAGGTCATCTTCAAGATGCTCCTGCCCCACCAGTTTCAGGACATCCTGGATGCCCAGGGTGCTCTCCTCATCATTGCCCAGCCAGGATACTTCCACCGCCCGGCTGACTGCGCCAGCTTTGGAACTATCACTTGCCTGATCTGGCCGGCTGCCGCCAGACTGACTGTATTCCGCCAGAAACATGCCCTGGCCCAGCGGCCGCGACCAGGCCACGGAGAAAGTCTTTTCGGTGCGGCTGTAGTCTAGCGCCAGATGAGATACCTGAAATACCGTATCCAGCGCCTCCGCCGCCGGCTTGGGAATATCGGGTAAGCCAATGGCGTCCGTCAGAGCGGTGAGTGTGACGGGCTGCTTCGGGTCCGGGACGCTGAAATCAACCGAATAGGTCTGCGTGTCCTTCGCTAACATCACATTGGCATCCAGCCCATACCCGCCTTTTTCCAGGGTCCATTCGATGGCAAGCGCCGTCTCGCTTTCCCCTTGCTGACCAGCGCGAGCCATTGTCAATTGCAGGAGCACCCGGTTATCGGTCCCAGCCAATACCGGTATGTCATCGGGGATTTTCCAATCGGTGACAGCCTGGATCGTCAGCGATCGCGATGAGGCTGCGTATTCAAGGGAGAAAGAGTCCAGGGTGACATCCGGCGCCTCAGCCGGTACGGTCGCGCCAAAGAGTTGCGCGAGCTGGTTGATCAGCTCGTTGATGTGAATCCCGTCGCCGTCGCCGCCAACCTCTCCGCGGAAGACCCAGCCACCCCCGTCATAGCTCGCCAGCGCAGACATCTCGATCGCTGAACCCATTTTGAACTGGGCCGAAAGGCTCGCATTTTTGCCGCCGTCCGACTCCTCTGAGAAAAAGAGGCCGATCTCATCCAGTTCGATCACGCCTGGCAACAGGTCAACTTTGCCGTCGAGACGCAGATGCAGATCGGTGGAGGATTGCTCACCATCGCGTCCGCTCACGGCATGGCTGACCCACGCCTGTGTCAGCCGCACGCTGTCGAGGCCAAACGGCAGCGGCGCAGGCAGCAGTTTGCCCATCAGGCCGCCGAGGTCAACGCCGTCCGGATCGTCCAGCCCGCCTTCGATCAGGGTCCAGGGCCGCACACGCACCCTGAACTGCTCGCCGAAGAAACTGGTTGTCGCCTCCAGTTCGATGGAAGCCGAGTCGCCAGACCTGCCAATCGGCGCCCAGACGGTGAAGTCAACCTCACGCAGCTCGAGCGGGCCGGCTTGCACCAGATACGCATCCTGGCTGGTGGAGTCGCCGGCGGCGAAGGTACACTGCACCCATTCCCCCGGTGCGTAGGCGAAACCGAGGAGGGTGATGGCGTCCGGCAGCGATAGCTCCTGCGCATCGAAGATGCTCACCTGCTCGCCGAGCAGCGCTGCCAGCGCTTTGCCCGCCTGTTTGAGCGGCGTGCGGGTGGCGAAGCGCGAGGTGTAGCGCACAGAGAAGAACTCATCAGGCTTGCCTACCATGCCCTTGTCGAGAACATGGGCTTCAAGGATGATGGGCTGGTCGGGCGCGCCGACTGCCAGCAGCCAGTAGTGGGAGAAATCGTTCGGATCAGTGAGACTGTAACGATACGCCAGTCCCGCCGGATGCACGTTTTCTGCCAGCGACGCAGCCTGGTTCGGGTGCAGCTCTCCCCACCACCGCTCAAGCACCAGCCAACCCGCGCTGACATCGGCGCGAATCTCTACGCGGTTGGGAGAGGTGTTCGGCTCTGGCAAATGGGTTTGCGGGATACCCGCCCTTCTCGCCTCCTCCAGAACCTGGTCGTCGGCTGCGCTTCCCGCCCGAGCCACGCTTGCGGCCAGGATTTGGAAGCCATTCTGTAACGGGTAGCGCGCAATGTTGACAACGTTGGGGTTATGCCGATCGTATTCATTGACTATCTGATTGTCGGGGACCGCAGCCAAACCATAGCTGATGACGATCGTCGCTTGCGTGAGGACGCCCTCCGCGGGCAGAATGTCGCCGGGAAGCTTCTCGAATACAGTACGCACGTTCCACTGCTCGGGAAGCGGCGCCAGGATCAGCATTGTAAGCAGATTGGCGCCCCTGAGGCCGAACTCCAGATAGACATCGAGTTCTGGATAGTTGAAGATATCGGCTTTGCCGGCCAGGCACAACAGGGCGACGCCTGCCGGCGCGTCGGCCGGAGGAGCGATTTCATGCACTTGTTCCAGAAGCACGTCGTGATTGCCAAAAGCAGCCAGCAGGACGTTGCGCGCCGGATTCAGCTCCGGTATATGCAGCGAGAGGTGGAGGGTTGCAGCGCGTTCGTCGTAGAGAAGCGCCCGCTTGAGTGCCTGCGTTGCGTAAGTCATGATTTGCCTCCACCCACAGCGCTGCCTCGCCCCGATGGCACAGCGGGCAAACCCCCTTGCGGCGTCAATGCACCGACGGCCGCTTTCACCTTTTCTTTCACCGCCTCCTGAGCCCTATCAAGTAGCCCAGTCGGCGCCGGTTCGTGAAGGATCTTCCCGTCCTTCGCATAGAGCCTCCACTTCTGGGCATAAAGATAGGTGTCGGTCCACTTCAGCATCTCAATCACGCGCTTGAATTCGCTCGTCCACGGGTTCTGCGCCTCTGTGGGGGGCGAAGCTGCGGCTGCGGCTGCCCCGCCCAATCGCACCGGTTTACCGTCTGGCGTGAAGCCCAAGAGTGGCGAACGATAACGCGTCTGCGGGTCATTCCATTGCAAGGAGGATGTCAACCAACCCAAATCGGTCGAACGTAACCTGCCTGCCGCTGCCTCTGCATTGAGCGCCTTCATAATTCCCTCTTTGTCACCCGACAGTTGCCAACCTACCGGCGCCAGCCCCAGCACCGTCAGCCCATCCATCCCGGCCAGCCAGGGCAAGTGCAGTCCGAGGATCGGCGTATCTTTCAGGTTCTGCAACCCCAGGGGCCTGCCCTGCTTAATCTGGTCGTTGAGTTTTTTGATCTGGGCGGCGCGGTAAATGGCTGTGGCGATTTTCACCACCACATCAACCAACTTGGTAGCGATGGAAACGACACCACCGGCGCCGAAGGCCGCCGCGGCCCCTGTGGCGGCTGTCGTAGCCATCTCCTTGCCGATTTGAATCCCTTTTTCCGCTTGATAGGAGTGAATGCCGCCATATACCGCGTGTTCAAGGAGAGAGAAACTGCTCTCCTTCGCCCTACTCACGTCATACGCTTCTTTGGCCAGCATGGCCAATGTGACCCCTTTCGCCAACAGCTTGACGCCAGCAACAATCGTTCCCAGGAAGGGAATGCTATCTGCCACAGCCTCGGCAGTGTCTTTAACGGCCGAAATCAGTTCGAGGTCGGTTGGGTCTCCTAGCACCTCAACCAGGGCGTCGAAAAACTCGCCCAAAGCTGCTGTTGACTCTGCGGTTCCTTGCTCTGGCAGCTTGGCAATTTCGCCCGGGCCGCTGTCATCCCCTTCTTTGGCAAGTTTTGTTACTTCTTTCAGTAGTTCATTGACCTGCTCATTTGTCTCTTTGTTCTCTTGCTTCGCCTCGGCGGCCGGACGCGCAAAGCGGTGCCCTTCCAACGATTGGGTGAGCCACCTGCTGAAAAGACTTGGATTGATCGTAGCTGGGCCTATTTGGCGTTCTACACGCCGCTTCAGGGGGTAGGCTGTCCTTTCGCCTGCCGCCTTTGTCACAGGCTGCTGTTTGACTGGGGGGAGAGGGGTGTCTGGTCGTAACCCGTCAGCCGTTTGCACCACTCGCTGACTTACCGCAAACTGACGGCCGGGTCCAACTGTGGGTAACTGCGGCATATCTGAAGCTACCTCCTTCTGAAAGAGTGCATAAGTGTCATGCAATGCCTCCGTTACGGCGTCTACAAGAGAAAGGGGTAACCGTCACACAGGCATGATACTAGCAGCGAGTTAGCATTTCGTGATGTGGTTTATATTCCTATGTGTTTTCTTGCGGCGATCACTCTGTCATCTGTTGGTCAGAGTCAGCATCTTGTGGCGTGGTTTAGATTACAAAATCTGGTTCCATTTGCTGCGCAGCCTTCTTCCTTCGAGCGCGAGGCCCAACGGCTGGTGCTCAGGCGCTTGACCGAGCGCGACCGAAGGGGGCGCGAAAGCCAAGTCGCCTGGAGCACCGGGTTGGGCGGCTGGCTGTGCGTTGGATCTTGGATCAGGCCGTGGGCTCGTTTCTGCTGAGCGCCCGCCGCAGAAGGCGCTCAATTTCAGCCAGCACATCTTCAGGTTTGGTTTCCATTTCCAGGTCGGCAAGTTCGCTGTCTACATGGTTGGCGATGCCCATCTTGTCTTGAATGGCATCGAGCATTTGCAACACGCGTGTCAACTCATGTTCAGTCAGCAGCCCGATGTGCAAATCCAAGTCGGCGCGGCGCTCGGCTTCTTGGCTCAGGCGGTTCTGGCTGATCAGCACAAAAGTTGCCAGAAAAATCGCTTCCAGGGATACGACCATGGTCAACAGTCCGTAGGGGAAGGGATCGAAAGGACGCACCCCGACCCGTCCGGTGTTGAGAAGAATCCAAACGCTAAACCACACGAGATGCACGTACACAAACACCATGTGCCCCGAAAAAGAGGTGATGGCGTCGGCGATCCGGTCTTGCAGGCTGCGTTCACTGGCCGCCTTCAGGCGGAGGGCGATAATGGTGCGAATGTTCCGCTCAATGACCTTAGACAGGGCTGGATTGTCTCCGGCGTGGTCGGCTTGTTCCTCGTGGTTCGAGCGTCTCTGCTGCATCAGAATGTCCTTCCGTTTTGCTTCAGTCTTTCCCATCGCAACCTCCCCGCCATAGCTACTGCATAACCGCATTGCAGCCGCCCAACGGTCGGCATAACCCGCGCGGAGCGCGTCAGGTGCATGCTGTGTTGGGCGGCTGTTGCCGTAGACTAGGATCGCAATCCAGGAATCAATACTGGCGTTCTCTTTTTATAAGACTCGTAATCTTCTTGACCACCCCATTTCTTATCCGCCTTATTTTCAAGTAATGGAACTCCACTGACACGAGTAAGAAGAAGTGTGACGAAAACAGGAGAAATCAGGGCGACCCACTGCCAACCTTGCAGCACGGGAAAAGCGATTACCGCTATGCCGATCCAAAGAATGATCTCACCCAAGTAATTGGGATGGCGAGATCGAGACCATAAACCTGTTTGAATAAACTTGCCTTTGTTTTCTGGGTTTGCGCTGAAGCGACTTTTTTGGGAGTCGGCCATAACCTCAATAGCAAAGCCGAAAATCCATATCAGAAAACCGACAATGGCAAATACATCCAGTTCTTTGCGGGTGGTTGTTGTAATGGCGACCAGCGCAGCAGCCATTGTGAACGTTACCCACAAGCCCTGGATAGTCCAAACGTTTAGGAATCGGATGAAGGAAGGTTTTAGCTCGTCAAAACGGTCATCCTTTCCTGCTTTCTTGATGCGACCGAACAAGAAACTGCCCAGACGGATTGCCCAGATGACTACAAGGGCCGATAGAAGGAGTGATCTGGCATCAGCGCCTGCGCTAAAAGTAATGGCAATGGAGATGACGGAAATATAAGTGATGCTCCCCGTCAGATCGAAGAATTTTTCAGTCTGTAGCAAATAGGCGGGAATAAATGCCAGCCACTGGATCAGAAAGGCCAGCCCGACTGACAAAGCAAATAATGGAACTCCAAAAATCAAAACCCCACCTTGACTGCCCGCTAAAGCGATTAGAAATCCAACCAATATCAAAATGGGAAATGCGATCAGTGCATTGCGATCTGTTGTTTTCATAAGTTTTTGTCCTTATAGTAGTCTTTGTTGGATAGAGATTAAAACCCGCGCCGTTGACCTTGCCAGGGGGCAGGAATGTTGTTACGAAATTCCTCCACACTGGGGCCGCGCAGCGTTGCGAGTCGCCAGGTTCCGTACAGGTAACTTACGATGAGCAGAACGATGGTCGCGGGCCAGCCTGTCAGCCCGTTGACGAGGGCGAGTTGGCTGACGTTGCGTCCTTGAAAAAGGGTCACTTGCCAAAAGAGACGCAGGGAGAAGAACACAATCCAGCCCAGTGTCACTTCTGCATAGGCAGGGCGGACGCGGGCATGCCAGTACCAGCCGAGCGGCCAGCGGCGGGCGAGGTAACTCGTCCATGCCACCATCGGCTTGCCGATGGCCAGACTGACCAACGCAAGGGCAAGCATAAGCACGCTGTTGACAATGTTAGGGAGAAAGTAGCCTTCGGAACGGCCGAGCAGGTAAGCCAGCGTGATTGCCAGCCCAACACTTGCCATGCCCGCCAGCGCATAGATTAGCGGTTGTTTTCGGCGAAGCCGGAGGACGGCGATCAACAAGGCCATTCCCAGCGCTCCGATCATCGCGGCATTGAATCCCGCCAACCCGTTCAGCAATAAAAACAGAATGGACGGCAGGATCGTATCCAGCAGGCCGACATTCCCCGCAACCGTGCGGAATTCATCCAGCAGTTCGCGCGCTTTACCAGGCATGTTTTCCCATCCAGAATTTGCGCCAGTCGTTTTCGCTGGTTTGCAGAGCGATGAAGGCGTACAGACTACCCGCCCAGAATCCGAGCGTCATCATGGCAATCGTCCACAGAATGGCGACGAGCAGTGATTTTTCGCGATAGATGATCCAGCCCGAGAACAGTATGAAGCCCGTGTACAGGTCCACGAGTGAGACGATGCCCCACGGCATGGCAAAGAGTTGACTGCCTTCGCCAAAGAAGTCGCCGCGCGTGAAGCCGTTGACGAGCACGGCGGTCATGGCAAGTATGCCGAGAATGGAAATGAGTTTTGCGAGTTTCATGAATTACTCCTTTGAGACGCAGGCAAATCCGAGCGCGCCGATGCCGAGATGCGCGCCGAGGACAGGCGTGATTTGCGCAATGAGAACTTCGCCTTGCGGAAAATAGGAAAGCGCCTGCTGATGCAAGGCTTCGGCTTCTTCCTGAACGCCCGCATGCAGGATGGCGAGTTTTTCGTAGGGCGCACGTTCCGACAGCCATTCGAGTAGACGGGCGGTAGCACGCTTTTGTGTGCGCGTGCGGTGCGCGGTGGCTTGGCCCATGTTCATGTGAAGCAAAGGCTTGAGTTGTAAAAGTTCGCCGAACGTTGCCAGTGCAAAATTCATCCGTCCACTGCGGCGAAGATATTCGAGCGTTTTTAGCGAGGCGAAGACGTGGGTGCGCTTCATCAGATTATTCAAGGCGGAGTTAATTTCCTGCGCTTCTTTTCCTGACCCCGCCAATTGCGCGGCGTGCTCGACGATGAATCCCAGCCCGAGGCTGAGTTGACCCGAATCCAGTACGGTGACGGGGATGCGCTTGAACTGCTCTGCAGCGATGCGCGCCGAGTTGACGGTGGCGCTCAACGTTTCCGAGATGTGAATGGACAGAATGGCTTGCGCGCCGTCGTCTGCCAGACGCCCGAAGGCTTGCGTAAAAACTTCTGGACCAGGAGCGGCTGTTTTGGGATGTGGATTGAAATTCGGTAATTGGGCATAGAACTCACTGCGCGTCAGGTCAACACCATCCATAAAAGATTTAGCGCCCACGTTAATCGTTAACGGAATGACAGTGATGGAATGTTGGCTGACAGTCCTATTGGGTAGATCACAAGTGCTATCAGTGACAATGCGTATGGTCATCTTTTCCATTAATCTCGCTCGACTTTGCTAATTTGCTCCAGCAAAACCGCCCAACGGTGGGCATCAGGCGCGGCGCCCAACCCGCGCCTGCATGCACGGGTTGGGCGCGAACCTTCTCGTGTTACTGCGCTCCGGGGGCGCCGTGTAGGAATGTCACGAAAACCAGCTCTTCATCTTCTGCCCGAATTGCGTGTGCTTCCCCCACGCTAAAAACCAACAGCGTGCCAGGCCCGCTGCGTTGCTCCCGATTATCGCCACCCGAAAACACTCCGACTCCCTTAAGAACGACGATATACACTGGCGAGTGTGGGGCCACATGCTCTTGCACTGACTGCCCGGGCTTTAGTGCAAATCGCAAGATGCGACCATCCTTATCAACAAAAAGAGGCTCAGCATAGGGGTCCTTGTCGTGAAAGATCAAGTTGTCATGTAGCGGAATGGATAACATGAAACAAACTCCTTTCGGTGTGAGAAAACTTACTTGCTCGTCTGATCGGCAAGCCGATAGTTCCGTTCCAGTTCAACAAGACGCGTAACAAGTTCTGAATGGCCTTGAATGTGAAAAAAGCGTCTTGGCACGTTTCTCTCGACTGTCCGGGCCATGAATGGCTCGTCCCAAAAGCTCAACAAACACTCTGTTTTTTTTGCTTGCGCCCCCCTCCTCCCCGGTCGGTGTACGGAATGTTGGGCGGCACCTCACGCTTGTTTGGCAGTCAGATCCTTGTCTTCCATTTCCCAGGCATGATCGAGCGTGTGAAAGGCGGTGTGCCGTATCAGGTACCGCAGCGGCCACTTGCCGGCCAATTTACCCTGTGAGTGGTAGTCCCGGATTGCGTGGCAATAGGCATCGCGATGCGCTTTCAGCCCCTCGCCCGTCAGCATCGCACCGTCGGGGGTGTGTACGCCAAGCCCCTTCGCCCAGTCCTGCTCGTTGGCAAAGATATGACCGACGATGCGGTCCCGATCACGCCCTCCCCCTCGCGGACCCTTCTGCATCTCAGCCGACACCCGCCTGCGCACATCGTCGAAAAACGCCCAGCACGCCTGCATCAGCGTCAGTTCACGTTCCAATTCGTCACCCGACATGCCTTGCTTGTCGATGCTCGAAAACGCGAACGAGATGCCCCAGAAGTCAGTTGAGCCCGTTCCTGAATACTGCTCGACCACGTCGACGTTCGTGATGGCGTCAAACTCCGCGTCCATTTCAGCTAGCTTTGCCACCTGTGAATATCGCGGAATATAGGAACGTAGCCTTTCGATTGCGTCCTCCCCGGTCTTCGCCCCGCGTTCGAGGCCGGGCCAATCAGGTGCTACCGCCACCACCTTCTTGCCTTTCGGGCCGATTTCCAGTGTCACTCGAGTATGTTTAGCCACGTTTCCTCCGATCACAATAGTTCCTGCCATTACCGCGATTCGCCACAGCTCAATCGAGACAAGGAAGATCAATTACCTTGCCGCTGCCGCCCAACGCCAACCGGTCTCCAATCAAAGATCAGAGATCAGGTGTGTGGAAGGCGAGAGTTCTGCGGTCTCCAATCTCCGGTCTCCAATCTCCGGTCCACGGTCTCCAATCTCCGGTCTCCGGTCTCCGGTCTTCGGTCTCCAATCTCCGGTCTCCAATCTCCGCTCTCCAGCAGAGCCGCCCAATAACGCTCCGGTTCAGCGGCCTGTCCGCTGGAACCGATTGTTAGCCCGCAAGTGCGTACGCTCATGCTACCGATGCACTACGTCAGCGCGTACTCTTCGGCGTTTTCACTCCCTCGCCACCACAGTGTCATACAGCCCGTAATGGGTCAGCCCTGGATGGCTGTCTATGCCGGTGTAGCGGAGCGACGCGTCTTCGTAGCGCCGGAACGCGAAGACGGCCTGGTTCATCTGCTCGGTGTTGAACACCTTGAGTTGTACCAGCAGGTGGAAGTCCTTGACTGTCAGGCCGGTGACAGTCAGGAACAGATCCGGTTCCAGCTTGGTAATGACATCCTGTAGCGTGTTCTCACGGAAGTCGGTGAGGTACATAAACGCTGGAATCCGCGTGGCGAACTTGATCAGCTTTTCCTGGACCAGCTTGCGCTTGGACTTGTACTCCTTCTCCTCGTCGCTCAGCTCCTTCTTCTCCGTGCCCGTCAGGTCTGTCTTTTTGGCCTTGTTCTTAAGCTCCTTCACCTTCCCGCTCTTGTTGATGATGGTCTCGATGATGTTGTCGCCCAGAGCGCGCCAGCCTTCGATGCGCCCAACCGCGGCCATCGCCTCGGGGTTGTCCAGGATGCGGCGCAGGGTGTCGTTGTCCACGTTGACGAGCAGCGCGCTCTCCCACTTGCGGGCCAGCAGCGTGGCCGAGGTGCCGGCCATGGCGATGTCGAGAATGCCGCCCGCGTCAATCTGCGTCATGTTCGCGCCGTCGTAGGCCAGCACGGGCAGGAACGATACGAGGTCTTTGACTGCGTTCTCCGGGTTCGGCTCGCTGGGCGACAGGCCGATGCCGTACTCCGAGAGCTGCCGCAGCGCGCGCGTGGGCGCAAAGTCGAACACAAAGCAGGCGGGCTTGAGAATCTCTTCCTCGTGCGGGTTGTCGCCGTTGGGATTCTTGATGGACCACGGCGACTGCACGCGGAACGCGGCCTGAAAGTAGGTCTCCGGCGACTTGAGGTTGCGCAGCATCAAGATCGAGGACCATTGGGGCACGGTGACGCCGGTGGTGAGCTTGCCGCAGGAGAGCGTGATGGTCTTGGTTTCAAAACCACTCCCGATGGCCTTGCGCACAGGCGGCAGCGCATTCAACCCAATACCCGCCGAACTGCCTGCGGTGACGACCATCTCATAGTCATGCCAGAAGGTGTTGTGTTTCTCGGCCATCAGGTTGGCCATGGCGTAACAGGCCGCGACGTTAGGCAGGAACCAGAACGAGTGCTGCAGGTAGGGTAGCAGGCGCACATCCGAATAGGGAAACGGCGGCCGCGTGCCCGTCTTCAGATATTCAACCGATTTGAGCGCGTAGCCGCCGCGGATGATGTCCAGCCACTTCTGCACGTCGTCTTTGTGCTTGAACTGCGCCTGCGCGCCCCTGCCCGTCGCCTCGAAGAACGCGTTTAGATCGAACTCGTTGAACTCGCCGGCGCTGGCGATGGCCAGCAGCTCGTCCGGCATCTGGTAGGTGAGCAGGCGCATTTGCGGCAAGGCGGCGTAGGGATTCGGCTTGCCCGGGCGTCTGGTCGCAAAATCCTCCTTGGCGCGCTGTTCGTCGGTATACGTCCAGTTGAAAATCTGCTCCTCAATGAACTCGCCCGTAGCCAGCGCCCTGAACGGGGTGCCGGAGAGGTAGAGGTACGCCGAGGTCGTGATGGGTAGGAATTCGGCTTCCTTCGCCGAGAGTTCGCTGATGTCTTCGTTCACGTCACCGAGGTCGCGGCCATACTCCAGCCGGGTTTCCTTCAAGGCGACAGTGTTCTCTTCACCCTCGAAGAGTTCCTTGGCGGTGTCACGCCAAGCACCGAAATGGTATTCGTCGAAGACCACGAGATCCCAATTCACCGTGTGGAGCCATTCGTTCTTGGGCTTGATGTTTCCCGCGTCATCCCGGCCCAGCAAATCCTGAAAAGAGCTGAAATAGACGACGGGCTTCCTGCGGTCAATCTGCGTCGGGTCGCTGCCGGAGCTGCGCGAGAGGTACTGCCAGCCGTCGAAGTCCACGTGGGATTCCAGGTCGGTCTGCCACGCATCCTCCACGGCGGGCTTGAAGGTGACCACGAGCACGCGTTTGGCGCCGAGTTTCCTGGCGAGCTGGTAGGCGGTGAAGGTCTTGCCGAAGCGCATCTTTGCATTCCACAGGAAGCGCGGGACCGCGTGCATATCCTCCTGCCAGATGGAGTGGAAGTAGGCGTGGGTCTTGCTGACGGCCTCGGCCTGCTCGCGGCGCATGGTGAAGTCCAAGTGATGCGTGCCGGTGAAGCGCTGGCCGGTGCGCAGTTCGACCAGCACGGTCTGCACGTCCGCCACCGAGCAGCGCATCCATTCCAGCGCGTTCTTCCCGAAACCCTTCTTGGCGAGCGCCGCACGCACGTCGTGGTCGGTGAAAAGGGCGCCGTCGTCCCGCTCGGCGGACTCATCGAGTTCGATCCGGTAGTTCTTGATGGCGGCAGTCTTGAGCTGCTCGGCCACGCGCTGCTTCACGTCGCGCGTGGTCTGGCCCACCTTGAGCAGACCCGCGTGCGCTGCGTCGTCAATGGCGTAGGCGTAGATGTGTGGCGGCGGGCTTGGCGGGCTTTGGGGCGAGGTGTCAAGGGGTTTGCTCATTGCGGCCCTCATGACTCCTTAGGGCAGACAGCCTTGTCGGAATGCGGTTGCAGCCGGCCCTTGTTCGCGGTGTTTGAGATGGCGTTCCCAATCGGTTCCTGCCTTGCAACAGGGCCGCCAGGCTCCCTGGCGGACAGTTGGCGTCAGCGGCATCTCCGCGCTTGGCAAGATCGCCGATTTTCACCGGATATTTCGACAACACAGGGGCGGTGTTCAGAGGTCTTGCTGCCACATCGTGGTATTCCAGCGAATGAACTGGCCATCGACCAGGAAGCTTATGGACCGGAAAACCACGCTCGCCGGTGCGAATCCTGCAGCGCCGGTGTATGTCCTACGCCAGTTTGGCTGAGAGGTTTGGCGTCCGCGCCCAGCGGATTCGTCTGGAAAGACAGCTCTGCTCAGCCGCCTGATGTCTGCCGTTACCATCGATCTTGCGGGATGCGCATTAGAATTTGCCCAGCGGATCTTTGATGAGCAAGGTGCGCCCAGGCTTGACCGCCAGTGGTTGGAGTCTTCTGACGTGAGCTGGACTGAGGTGCCGGGACGTTTCTTCATCACGCCGTCGGCAAGCCGCCAGATAGTGCTGGCCCCTCGCTTTGCTGGAGTGAGTCGGTCATGCCTGGGCTTCCAGTCAGTCTGCGCGGTCATAGCTCACCTCTTCTGGACGAAAGCACCTGGCCTGCCCCCACCTTGAGAAGGCCCGTGACCGTGTGCCTCGTCGATCGAGGTGGGTTTGCTCATTGCGGCCCCTCGCCGACTACCCGGTGCCCGATATTTACAGGGCCGGACTGCTCCTCGCTGATCTTGACGCGCTCAAGCAGGGCGTGGATGTCGCCGATCTTTTCGTGCCAGCGAGGATCGTCCGTGTAGAACTTCTCCAGCGGCGTCATGGGCGGGCCTCCGGCTTGGGCGCAAGGATTTCCTCGATGGTTTTAGTCATCCTCAGAGGCCCCACTGAGATCCATCGGTCGGACAACTTTTTCGATGAACGCGATCTCACTGGCAGAAATGCCATATTTAGCGTAGAGGTTCTCGTCCGTCCACTTCTGCGTCCAATCTTGTGTTGGCACAAAGGTGTAGACTTTGCGCGTCGTGTCCTGGGATGGCTTGTGCAGAAGGATAAGGAGGCGAGTCAGCCGACAGGAGAGGTAGGACAAAACGCCTTCTGCCTCAGTCCGGGAGTCGAACGGACTAATACAAAGATAGGTCTCCGAAGAGATGGTACCCGGCTCCCCAATGAATGGTGTGCTGATGATCCTGTGCGGGTACGTGTCTCTGTTGCCGGTCCCCGGAGCAGCCCGGCCTGTGAAAACCTTCCACTTATCAATGAGGTGAGTGCCAGTCAAAATTGAGCTTCTGGCGACGTATCCCGTGCCGCCGTTCTGGTAGACCAGTAGGTCGCCGGATGCCTTGACAGCGTTTCCCTTGAATGTTGTGGTTAACCCGAACGGCTTCCTGGAACTAACCAATTGGTCGAAACGCTGACTGTCGGGCAGCGACAGCGAGTGGGTCTCACCACTTTCCACTGCAACGACTTTCTTGAGGATCGACAGCCCTTCATTGAAGCGGATGAACACGTCCACGCCCTCTTCTTGAAGAGGGCGACTGGTCGTCGAGACAGGCCAGTCCTTGAAATGAGTGGTGACGCGGCACTGCCCGGGATTGTCCCGGTCCCAGAGGAAGTAACAAACGCCACCCTTGAGGCCTACCCCAGGAAAGACATCCGACGCGCTGAGATAGTCGTCAATTGAGCGCAGGCGATCGTCGGCCAGCATCGACTCTCTGAACTCATCAAGACCCTTGCCGCCGGCGAACCAACGCGCAGGAATGATCATCGCCAGGTAGCGTGGCTCCAATGCCTTTGCTTGCTCCACGAAGAGATGGTAAAGCGGGGCAGCACTCGTGCCGTACCCACCATCGTCAAGCTGATAGGGCGGGTTGCCGATGATCACGTCAAACTGCATATCTCCTCCAAACAACTCGGCCACCCGAGTCCTGATGTCGTCGGTGTGGATGAACGCATAGGCGTGAGTTTCGAGATCTTCGCCTCGATCAAGGGTCTTTGCGCTCGCGCCGCAGTAGGTACACTTGCCGTCAACCCACGTGTGCTCCATCCGCTCGAACCAGATATTGCCGGCGTCGCTGGCGAAACCTTTGGCAATGGAGCGCTTGCCATTGGCGTGCTTCGAGCAATAGACGCTGCGCCGCGCCAGCAGGCTGGTGATCTGTGTGATGCCGATGCCGTACACCTGCTGCGTCAAGATGTGGTTGACCCGCGCTTCCAGGTCCGGCATCTCGTCCGCCAGCCCCTGGGTCAGGCGGCTGGTGATCTCCCGCAGGAAGATGCCCGACTTGGTGCATGGGTCCAGGAAGCGCACCCTCTTGTCCGCCCAGAGGTTCGCGCCGCCGTGGTCCGCGGCCCATGCCGCGGCCAGGGTGTCCAACATGCGGTTGGCGAACTCCGGCGGCGTGAAGACCTCGTCGTTGGAGAGGTTGGCGATGCACGTCAGCACATCCGGGTTGTGGCCGCGCAGGGCAAAACCAGCCTGAGCGCTCATGCGGCCTCCTGCGGAGCGTCGCCGAACGCGGCGGCCAGTTCGCTTACGGTTATGGGCGGGTAGCTCTTGTGGGGTGTGAAGATTTCGTGCATACCGAGGTCGGCGAAGAGCGTACCTTCGGCGCCATAAGCCGCCGATTGGGTGAGGGTGTCGAGGCGGAAGTCGCGGCGCTGGAATTTGCCCCTGCCCAGGTAGCCCCATTCGGCAAAGGTGATGGGCCGGCCGTCGTGGGTGCGCATGGTCAGCGCGTCGCCGTGCAAAAGGTTCTGCGCCAGCACGTAGGACGCGGCCCGGTAGAGGTCATCCGAACCATCCAGATGCAGGTATTCGGCCAGGATCTCCAGCACATTGGCACGGCACTCGGCGATGTTGTCCGCCAGCAGTTCGATGCCGTAGATGCACATCAACCCAAGCAGCGCATAGTGCCGCCGCTCGAAGTCCGACTTTCCGTACTTCAGCTCCACGGCAGCCAGCTTGCGCTGCAAAATCTGCACGAGGAAATTGCCGCTCCCACATGCCGGTTCCAGGAAACGGGAATCAATGCGCTCCGTTTCGTCCTTCACCAGGTCCAGCATGGCCTCCACCATCCACGCCGGGGTGAAGACCTCCCCGTGGTCGGCGACGCGTTGTTTGGACTTGATGGTGTTCATGGACCGATCCATTGCGGGCGATGCTTCCTTTTGGTTATTGCGGGCTAACACACGCGTCAGGGATGCTTTGCGGTTATGGGGCGACCAACTGCGCCAATCCTGAAACGGCAAAGCGAGGAAGCAACACCGAAAGCCCTGATCGCAGCAAAGCATCCCCTGCACGCAATGTTCGAGCACAGCCCTTCAGTCTTCGCCTTTGCCGCTTTTAGTTCATGGCAAAATCTGTATGCTTGCGCATATAGACAGGCTGAAAGCCCAAAACAATCCGATCTTTAGGAATGCCTAGCTCCACTAAGTCTTCAGCGACGAGTTGATCCGTCAAATTCTGTTGCAACCAGATTTTGTCGTCTTTTATATCAATGTGAACGACAACGCCATAGACACGTTGCCCGTTATCCCATCCGACATTGACCAACTGATAGTGGTCATGTTGGGTATCCACAAGTAACTGCGTTTCCACGCCTTCCTGTAAAAATTGTGGCGTCTGATAGTGCGCTAATAATTGTTGAACCCGTTTTCGATATTCCTCTATGGCAACCATTGAACAATCACCTCTCTTTCTGGATGATAGACAATCAACTTGAGTTGATACTGCTGGACCATATACTGCCCAAAAGGCAATTGGAAGAAGGTTTGATAGGCAACGATCGGAACCGCTAGAAACAGGAGACGATCTGGTTCAATATGGGCTAGCCCCTCCCGATAGACGATATACTGTCCCAGTGCTTCATGAAAATCGGTGATGGCCGATGATCGCAGAAAACTTTTGATTTCCACCGCAATTTTCTCGCCATTGCGATCCGCTGCAATGACCCTTTCTGCACCGAGATCGATGCGTAGTTCGACCCCTAAAAACTGAATTCTCAACGGGTCAGCCGTAATGTCCCATCCCTCATCCGTCAAAGCTTGTCTTACCACATCATGATAAATATCTTTTGCAGACATGGTCGTTTCCTATAAATTTACTGATTCTTTCTCTCATTCTATCACAAATGGACACAGGACCGGAGCCGCCAACATCGCCAACCGGCCCAGATCCTCCCCGGTCGGTGTACGGAATGTTGGGCAGCGGTGCCCGGAGCACGACCTGACGGGACGAGCCTGGGCAAACCAGCGAACCATTCCAACCGCCTGCCTATGGACGCCCCCGCTGCAGACCCGCCCAACGGTTTGCGTTACTGGCGCTGGGGCGGGCGTGGACTCTGTTTGAGAGCAGAAAAACTCGAAGCCAGAAAAATGCTTGTAAATCGTGCAGAATACCCAGCATCCGGTGCATGCTTTGTTAGCCCGCTTTTTGCCATAAAGGTTTTCTTTCATTGGATGAAAGCCATGACCGTTTCTCTATAAGCGGCAAAGACAATCATGAATATTCCAAGACCAAGACAAAACGTTTCAGACATTGATAACTTTATGTCTCGTAAATTCTTGAGTTTTTCACCTTGCGATTGTTTTAGGCTTTCATAATTATACAGCCCGATATTTGCAGTCGCAGAAATGACAAGCACATACGCAAGCATTTCAATTCCCCCGATGCCCATACCAAGCGCCATACCATCCCACGCATTGAATTGTTTTAAGTCAGATGCGGCAAAGGAATTAGTGCCTGACACTAAACCAGAGACAATTCCTAAAACAACAGGAACAATATAGCCTACGGGAATACGCCTAAACTGTTGAAGATTAGTTAATATGCAAACAACAATGACTGTACCAAGATTGAAAAGCAAGGTGAGACTAAACTCACTCCAAAATGATGATGCCGTAGCAACGAATGAACCAATTGCTGAATATGGACTGCCACGCATGAAGCCTTCAGGCAAAAAATGATAGCCGAGCAAAAAAGAAAACAAATTTAGAATTGAATACAGCCCATAAAGCAACAAAACTCTTTTGAATACGTTTTCTTTTATTTGAGCGTTCATATTTTCTCCATAAAACGCTACTGCTTATTGTCTTGCGGGCTAACGGTTTGCGTTACTGGCGCTGGGGCAGGCGCGAATTTAAGTATCCACGTTGTTGTATTAGAAGTAATGTTCGCGCCGTAGCCACCTGCATAAAGAACACTTCCATCGAGTAGCAAAGTAGTAGTTGCGAAAAGTCGTGTTGCTCCAACTGACTCAGTAATTTTGCTAAATTTACCACGTTGTGGATCGAACACTTCTGCTGTATTTGCTCCACCTATTAGGAAAATCTGACCGTTTTTAAGCAAAAGGGATGTGCCAGTGTGTTTGTATCGTGCCGCATACATCTCACCTGCACTTGTGAATGTGGCAAAATTCGGATCATATATTTCAGTACTTCGATATGCTCCTTCTGAATCACGCTCATCTGATCCGCCTGAAACAAAAACTCGTCCGTCTACCAATAACGTAGCATCATGTTTCTGACGCTTGGCTGTCATTTTACCCGTTTCTGAAAAAATTCCAGTCACAGAATCGTACAACTCGGCACTATCATAGATAACAATATTCGTGCGTCTTCCTTGGTGACCACCAGTAATCAAAACGTTTCCATTGGGCAAAAGGGTGGCTGTATGGGACTCTCGCGGAACGGTCATGCTTCCTGTTAAAGAAAAAGCTCCCGCTTCAGGGTCGTATAATTCAGCGGATTCTAGGAAAGTCCAGCCTTCGCCCGTACCGCCTGCAATAAGAACTTTGCCATTGTTTAGCATGATTGCAATGTGCCCGCTTCTTGCTATTTTCATTTCGCCAGAAGGAGTAAACAAACCAGTTGCAGGATCATAAACTTCTGTACTCTTAAGGTAATCTCCATTAAAGCCGCCTGCTATCAGCACTTTGCCATCTGGCAGTAAAGTGGCTGTATGCGATTGACGGGTTACAGACATAGCGCCTGTAGGTAAGAAAGAATTTGTTTCTGGATCGAATATCTCGGCACTATTTAATGCCTGCTCGCCGTTTGTAAATCCACCAACAAATAAGACTGTACCGTTCGATAATCGTGTTGCCGTATGCGCTGCGCGATCTTTGTGCATTTGCGGCATAGCAATAATCATCATTTGTATACTGCTATCGCTTTGAGGCAAGGTGGATGTGGAAGCTATTGTAGGGCTTGCTACTTCGGTAGGGATAGGTTGGACTGAGGTTGGTATATTGGTGCAAGCAAACAGCCAACTTGTTATCAAGAATATCTTAAGTAGCTGGGTAGGATGTTTCATTTCTAAATCAATGATCTTTCAATTCGCATTAGGGCTACACAGGCTAACGCCAACCGTCAGCCGCCGGGGCCGCCAACACCGTCAACCGGCCCAGATCCTCCCCGGTCGGTGTACGGAATGTTGGGCAGCGGCCCCCCCAGCAGAGCCTGACCGGACGAGCCTGGGCGAACCAGCGACCCCCTCCATTCCAACCGCCTGCCCGTGAACGGCCCTTCGACGGACCGCCCAACGCCAACCGGTCTCCAATCTCCGGTCTCCGGTCTCCGGTCTCAGGACAGAGATCAGAGATCAGAGTGTGTGTGGAAGACGAGAGTTCTCCGGTCTCCAATCTCCGGTCTCCAATCTCCGGTCTTAGGGATGGAGCGCCGGTGCGGAAGTTGGGACAGAGGACGCGGGCAGACGTGCGCTTGTCTTGGCTAATTCGAGCAGGCCGCGTAGCGCATCGTTGACCGCTTTCGTGTTTGGGAAGGCCTGCGCCAGATCCGGGTCAAGGACAACGATGTTTGAAGATTCCTTCAACCGCGCCGCGTATTTGCCGCGCACCATCGGCCCGAAATCTTCGCGGCGATACTCAGGACGTAGCGTATCATTGACCATGTTAGCCTTCTTCATATAGCTTTCTCTCGGCCCGTGTGGCAGGACGGGCACTAATGATCCGAATATTTTCACCCCGTTCGGTGTGCGAAACGGTCAGCAAGCGACCGGTGCGCGAAACGCCGAATGTGATCAGCCGCGCCTCGGTGATCGAATGATCTGGGTCATCGCCAGTGAGCGACAGCTCATCTTCGAGCGCCGTCGCCGCTTCTTCAAAAGACACCTTGTGATCACGTAGGTTGATGGCGGCCTTCTTGGGATCCCACTCGAATTGCATTTCCGCTCCGCTGAATCGGGGTGGGTTACTGCAAATACTGCTATGTTCGTAAGGCAGTAAGCTGGCTGTTCGCGCCTATTTTACCTGGTTTCCGTGGCTTGGTCTAATACTGCACTTCTACGTCGAAGTCCTTTGGGGCTGTAATACAGTCAATGTCTGATTTGTGCCTTGCGCAACAGAAGTAGCGTTATTCATGGCAAGTTCATAAAGAACGTCTGGACAAAAATCAACCTCATTTGGCCATATCAATGTCCCAGATACCGGATCAACAACAACTTGCTTGAAGTATTCAATGTCTTCCAGGGGCTTGAAAACACCTCCACGCCCTACGATCTTCTGGCGGAAATCGATGATTCCTTCCGTTTTATTCGTAAACCGAAGTTTCAAACGATATCCATCAAGATAAGATACACTCTTCACTCTTGGCAACATCGCAATCACTCCTATTTCAATGGCGGAATCTTACGAGGCGGCTTATCTGCACGCATGAGTTCCCAATTTTCCAATAACTCCTTTTGATGTAAAGCCGCCCATTCCACAGCTAACCCTAATACTCGGCCTGAAAGCTTGCCTTCGATCAGCGCAAGCGGTGAGATGCCGATTTGTCCTTCATTTTTGCCGTAAATGGCGTGAAAATGAGGAGGATTATGCTCATCGTAGTACATATAAATCGAGATTCCGAAAAACTGGCTGATTTGAGGCATTCTTCTTTATCCCATGTACAATCAGCTTACTGATATCGATATTCTCCGCTCAATCAGGAACTTTCCGTAAAAGTCACCCAACGCCGACCGGTCTCCAATCTCCGCTTTCCGGCAGACCAGCCTAGCGGCCAGGTTCAGCGGCGGGCCGGTTACCCCTGACCTTGCATAACGGGCAGCGCGGCCCGTCCGCTGGAACCAATGTTAGGCCCCCGCCCATACCAGCACGACCCCACGCGCCAACTCGCCCATGACGGCGAACCGGGGCCGACTTCTGCGTCGCGGCGAGACGTTATGCAAACGCAGCCACCGCCACCGGGCGTTCTTGCGCCCACGCACGCCGGTGCAGCTTGATGCGTTCGATTTCGTGCAGCGTTTCGGCGGTCAGGTAGCTTTCGCCGCAGTTGGGGCAACTGACGATCGGAATGTTCTCAATGACAAACAAACTGGCCCCGCGCCCGTAGCTGCGTGACACGCGCCGCACATGCGCACCACTCTGACCGCAAATATCACATACCATAAGCTCACCTACTATTCACGAAAGACCGTAATCATCACCAGTTTGTCAGTTGCGCCGAACTTGGCTACGACGGTCACGCCTGCGCCACCCAGGGCTTGGCCGTTCACCAGATATTTCCATTCGTCCGGCTGGCGGTCACGTTGGCGTTCGGTGATCTGGCCGGAGAGGATGACGCTTTCGATGTCGAAGACGGTCAAACCATCAGCATCCATCTCGTCTTCGGCGTGCACGGATCAATTCACGCATCCGCTTCAGTTCGGCGTCATACATGCAGGCTCCCACGCGTAACGTCTGGTGAGGCTATTGTAGCACATTTGGAGGAAAAGTACGCGCTGATCGGTGGCTTTAGCGATGGTTCGTGTGTCATCTTCCCGGTTGACCCACAGTGTCACATTGGAGGCCCAACGCCAACCGTCAGCCGCCGGGGCCGCCAACACCGTCAACCGGCCCAGATCCTCCCCGGCCGGCTGTACGGAATGTTGGACAGCGCCGCCCCCAGCAGAGCCTGACCGGACCGGCCTGGGCGAACCAGCGACCCCTTCCACTCCAACCGCCTGCCTGTGGACGCCCCCGCCGAAGCTCCGCCCAACGGCTGGGCGTCAGCCGCCCGCCACCAATACGATCGGTAATCGTCAAAACTGACGCCTAACTTTGGCAGCTGGGCGGGGCGGCTGCACGCCGTGTTAGGCGCGATCCAATGGGATTGAGGTTTGCTTCTTGCTTCTTAAACGTTTCTCTTTCTCGAACGCCGATCTGATTGCTGATTCGATCTTGTCAGAATCCACCAAATACTTATCGAAGTCGTGCAAGTTGTCTCGGTTAAGATGTAATTGACCTTCTCCCACATTGCCTCTATGCTGTCCCGCCGAATAATACTGGCTGTGTTCTACTTCGTAGGAAGGTATCACCCAATGGCGAATAACGTCGCGCCACACCGCCAACCACACAAACACATCACAGCAAGCGGGCTTCACTTGCTGAAAGTTCATGTCAAATTGCTTCCGTGAATCCGACGACAATGCTTTCAAGTAGAGCGGTGCATCCGTCTTAAATTCAACGGCACGCGAAGCCTTAACCTCGATTCGGATATTCGGTGGCAAAAAGAAATCGTACTGACCTGAATATTCTGGATCAGTTTTCTTATTCGGGCGTTCCAGGGTGGGAGTAAGTTCTTTTAGATGCCCTTGTGCCCATACTTCGCCAAACCCTCTCGGAGCACCAATTTCAAACAAATCCAGATATAGATTCCGATCTAAGTAGTCATCTCGGAGTTGATAGTATTCATCAAGTGAGAGTTTGGCGGCAACCAATAGATGGGAAATGATGTATTCGTAATCGCTAAATGGATAGACGGATACCAGCTCTTCAAGCTTGTCTCGTATTTCTTGCGCATTGTCGAGTCGGTTCAACAGTTCATCGAGTTGCGCCTTGAGTTTTTCCACAATGGTTACTCCAACGAGAAAGCATATTGGATGCTCTTTGATTCTTCTTGCTCTTGTCCTAACAAGGATCGAAGTTGTAAGTCGGCGGCTATTTCCTGCTCAAAGGGATTGCTATTTTGCCAACCGGCCTTGCCAGTTCGCCTAAATCGCTCTAATCGTCTAAGGGCTATTTCGCAATAGACGGGATCAATGTCTACAGTGTAACAGTTCCTCCCTAGCATTTCTGACGAAATCAATGTCGCCCCCGAATGGCAGAAGAAATCAACAACAATATCGCCCTTAGATGAACTTGCCTTTATGATTCTTTCGCAACTTTTTAGCGGTTTCTGAGCGTAGCATCCATTAACATTTTCCTCCATGCGGTAAAACACTTGCTGAATATCTACCCACACATTGCCCGCACGGATATTTTCTGACTTGCTTCGCTCCATATTTTCAGTTACTTGACCATTGACTTCCTTGTAGTACCCTCGCAGAATCTTTGGTATGTCGGTATATTCAGCGTCTACATCAAAAATAGGGTTTCCCTTTGTGTAATACAATAGCTCTTGTCTAACCGCCATCCAGTTCTTTTGCGTTCCATATCCACGCTGGTTACGCATCGTGATAAAGCTTCGAGATTTGTAGCCCGTTCCTCGCATGGCAATCACAAAATCTGGTAGAGGTTGAAAATCTGATTTTTGATCTGCCCCCAACCAGATATACAGAGACGCATTATCAGATAGGGCGAAGTCTGTTGTCAAAATCCATTGCTTACACCATCGAATATACTCATCAAGTTGTCTCTGCTCAAAGGCCACCAGATTATACGGTGGGTCTTGGATTGCTAAGGCGGCTTTGGATTCGCCCATCAAGGATTTGATACCGTTCTTGTCCGTCGCGTCCAAGCATCCAATCTTATGCTTGCCTTGAGGGTCTACCCATATTTCGCCACGCGATAAGCGACAATGTCTGATAAGATAGTCGTGCAACTGCGGATTTTGATCTAATCTAGGAATGGGGAAGTTTTTCATGCAAAGATTCTATCACTAACCCAATCATGGGTCAACTCCATGAATTAACAAGAACCCGATGGAATGAGGTAATCTTTGGGGTACGGACGCGCCCAACGCCAACCGTCAGCCGCCGGGGCCGCCAACATCGTCAATCGGCCCAGATCCTCCCCGGTCGGTGTACGGAATGTTGGGCAATGCCCCCATTGGTCGCACCCCCCCGACCCGATCTTCCGCCCCAAACCGCCACTGCCGCTGTGACAGATTGGTACCTCTCTCCCCAGCCTGTACTCAACGCTTCGGAGTGCCAAGGGGCGGACGGTTCTTACGGTAGGAGTTTTTCAGGGCAATCTTGCCGGCGCGAAACGTGAACAGGTCACAGCCATCGACTTCGACGCGGGTGCTGTCCGCTCGTGTGCCCGTGAACGTCCATTCCGACACCCCCCGCTCCCCACAGACAAAATGGCGCGCGTTGCCCCAGTGCGCATTGGGGAAGGTCGCCCAAACCTCCGCAAAGCTAGCGCGCACGGCTTCACGGCCTGCGTACCGCCTGCCGCAGACGTCTGGTCCTGCAGAGGCTTCGAAGACACAATCCTCTGTCATGAACGACATAAGGGCATCGACATCATGGCGATTCCACGCATCGGCAAAGGCTTGCAAAAACTCCGTGGTGACTTCTGCAACTACATCCGGCATGATCTGCTCCTTCCTTTCTGTTCCCACACTGGGGAATAGTCCTACGCCCAACGCCAGGCATCACCGGCGCGGGAACGGGACGAGTGCCAAGTCCTCACGTGAAGAAAAGGGTAGGGTGCTGGAAGCGCCCCGTGCGAGAGGCTACGCCCCGCGTCGGGTGCATGCCGTTGTTGGGCGGCAGTGAACCATTCACAAGCTAATCTGTGACCGTCTGCTCAGAGTCAAGCGCGCAACGCTGCGATGAATTCATCGGCGGATACGCCAGCTTGCTTGAGAATGCCCGTCAAAGTGCCCGTCTTTAGCTCGCGATGGTTTGGCACAACACAACCGGATGCTCCTCGGCGTAGAACCAAATGGCTACCGCGCTGCCTTACCACGACAAAGCCCAATCGCTCCAGCGTTCGCACTGCTTCTCTCCCTGAAACAACAGGCAGTTTAAGCATATGCACCTACACGAAAAGTGGTCAACAATGAACGCCCAATAAAAGTCGTCGGGAATTCTTCTAAGTACAGTTCCGTCGCCTCCCGCAGATTGGATAAAGCTTCTTCGACAGTCTCGCCTTGCGTGGTTGTCCCGGTTTCAGGGTTGAGGGCAACATAGCCACCCTCGGGTGCTGGTGTCAGAATTGCGGTAAGTTCCATGATTCTTCCTTTTCGCGGCATCATATGCCGGGTTCCATACTCCACTCGCCCATTGTTCTTCCCGCCGGCCCGCCCAACGGCCCAGCGTCAGCCGCCGGGGTCGCCAACATCGTCAACCGGCCCAGATCCTCCCCGGTCGGTGTACGGAATGTTGGGCAGCGGTGCCACCAGCAGAGCCTGACCGGACGAGCCTGGCCGAACCAGCGACCCCTTCCCTTCCAACCGCCTGCCCGTGAACGGCCGTCGAAGCTCCGCCCAACGCCAACCGGTCTCCAATCTCTGGTCTCCGGCAGAGCCGCCCAATGCAGACGGTCATGGTACGCAGTGTCAGACGCAAACCGCTGGTCATCTGCACCTGCACATAGCGGTGCGTGCGTCACACAAGACAAATGAGCGCCGTTTGATGCAGCCTTCGTCAGGCGTAAATGCGCTCCCGTACATCTACCTCAGCCGCACGAGCAAGAACCTCAGCTACCCATTTGCCCACATCGCGCCCAGACTTCTCAGCAGCCAGAACAACCTTGCGATGTTGCTCCGGAGACAAACGGACGGTAAACCAACCCGAAAAAGGCCGATCAGGTTCCTCCCCACGTTCGGCACAAAATGCCAAATAATCCTCTATCGATTCCTCGAAGGCCGGACGCAACTCCTCTACGGATTTCCCTTGAAACGTGACGACATCTCGAATGTTTATAACTTCCCCATGAAATATGTTCGCCTCATCATCAAACTCAACATGAGAAAGATACCCTTTGTATTCCATCATAACTTTACTCCTGCTTC
Source organism: Candidatus Amarolinea dominans (assembly GCF_016704685.1). Classification (NCBI taxonomy): domain Bacteria; kingdom Bacillati; phylum Chloroflexota; class Caldilineae; order Caldilineales; family Candidatus Amarolineaceae; genus Candidatus Amarolinea; species Candidatus Amarolinea dominans. Next base: position 155,559 of record NZ_JADIZS010000009.1, on the reverse strand, counting down.
GATCAGAAAACGGCGCATGGAGACCACGGCGCCCTTATCGGTTTCCTTTTGCGGATGAGGGCGATGAAACACGGCGCGGGCGCCATGCAAAGCAATACGTATTCTGGAACCTCGTCCCTCGCTGATCTCGGCTCCCGCAGTCTACAATCGTTCCTCTGGATTGTCAAGTTCTTTTTTCCGTCTACCGGCGCCGGTTTTTGACCCTCCCGCACATCAAATTCCGAAGTTGCCGCGCGGCGAACGGCTGTGGTACAATACATCACCCGTTGAGCCTCGAACATTTCTGCCGGGGCGGTGCGCCCAGCAGGCGCGATTTCAAGCGCTCGCCTGCAGCCGCGGCCAGCCCGGGCAGCTGCCATCAGCGAAAGAGAACAACACCATGACCGAATCACGTCCACAGACTGTGCTTTGCCTCGCCAGCTACTTCAAAGGACACGAATTCATGCGCACCTGCAAGCGCCTCGGCGCGCAGGTCGTGCTCGTCACGCGCGAAAAACTCGCCAGCGCCGAATGGCCGAGGGAAGTCATCGAAGAAGTCTTCTACATGCCCGAACTGGCCAAGCAACCCGACATCACCCACGCGGTCAGCTACCTGGCCCGCACGCGCCACTTCGACGTGATTGTCCCCCTGGACGACTACGATGTGGAACTGGCAGCCTCGCTGCGTGAGCATCTGCGCATCCCCGGCATGGGCGACACCACCGCGCGCTACTTCCGCGACAAACTCGCCATGCGCATGCAGGCCCGCGACCGGGACATCCAGGTGCCCGCCTTTGTCCATGTCCTCAACTACGACCAGGTACACGATTTCATGCAGACTGTGCCTCCCCCCTGGGTCTTCAAACCCCGCTCCGAGGCTGGCTCCATCGGCATCCGCAAGATCAACTCGCAGGACGAGTTCTGGCCCTCGCTCGATATCCTGGGCGATCGCCAATCGTACTACGTGCTGGAAAAATTCATCCCCGGCGATGTTTTTCATGTGGACTCCATCGTCTCCGAACGCGAAGTCGTCTTCTCCATCGCCCATCGCTACGGCCAGGCGCCGATGAAAGTGCTGCACGAAGGCGGCATCTTCTCCACACAAACCATGCGCCCCGACTCCCCTGACTATGCGCCAATACAGCAGCACAATCGCCAGGTCATCGCGGCCATGAACATGGTGCGCGGGGTCACGCATGCCGAGTTCATCAAGGCCGACAGCGACGGTCAGTTCTACTTCCTGGAAATGGCCGCCCGCGTCGGCGGCGCCTATATTGACCGCGTCATCGAAGCCGCGTCCGGGGTCAACATGTGGGCCGAATGGGCCGCCATCGAACTGGCCTATGTCCGTGGCGAAACCTACCGGCCGCCCACAGCCCACGAGGGCTTCGCGGGCCTCCTCATCTGCCTGGCGCGTGACGAATGGCCCGACACCTCTGCTTATGACGACCCCGAAATCACCTGGCGACTACACAAGAAAAACCATGTGGGGCTGCTGGTCACTTCCACGGATTCGGGTCGGGTCCAGGCCCTGCTCGAATCGTATGCCGAACGCATGGTGGGTGATTTCCTGGCAACCCTGCCCGCGCCGGACAGCCCCCAGGATTGAGGAACATGATGAGACGATTCAATCAATTGGCAAGTCGTGGGCGCCGCCAGCCGGCCCCCAGGGCACTGGTGGGATTACTCTTGCTGCTATGGCTGACCGCCTGCCAGGCGGTTGTGCCGCCCACGCCGGTCAGCGGTGGCGTGCAACCGGCGCCCCAGCCGCAGCCGGCGGTCACGCCGGCGCCCCAGCCGCTGCGCCTGGTGCTGCTGCACACCAACGACACCTGGGGGTATCTCTGGCCCTGCGGCTGAATGCCAGCCGTGGGCGGCGTGGCCCGGCGGGCCACGAAAATTATCGAAGCGCGTAACCACAACGAGTTCGTCCTGCTGTTGGATGCGGGCGACAGCCTGACCGGCGATCAGGCGCCGGCCACCACCACGCAGGGCCGCACCAGCGTTGAGATCATGAACCTGCTCGGCTATGATGCCCTGGCGCTTGGCCCCCAAGACCTGGCGCTGGGACTGGATGTCCTGCGCAAACGCATGAGCGAAGCGCGCTTCGCCGTGCTCTCGGCCAACGCCGCCGACGCCGCCACCGGCGCGGCCATCGCCCAGCCCTACGTCATTCGCACCATCGCCGGCCACCGCATCGCCATCATCGGGCTGAGCGACGCCGCGGAGACGCAGGACATCATCGTGAGCGATCCGGTCGCAGCCGCCCAGGCCGCCGTCGCCGCCGTGGCGGACCGCGCCGACATCGTCATCCTGCTCTCCCACGCCGGCCTGGCAGAAGATCAAACGATCGCTGAAACTGTCCCCGGCGTTGACGTGATCGTCAGCGGCGGCCCTGGTGTGCGGCCTGAGCCGGCCCGCCATCCAACCACCGGCACGTTGATCGTGCATGCCGATGAGGCGCAGCCCGGTCACGCCGGCCGCGTGCTCGGCCGCCAAACTCTCACCTTCGACGCCGCCGGGCAGCTCCAGCAGGTGCAAATCGAATACATTCAGCTCGGCCCGGAGATTGCCGACGATGCGAAAATAGCCGCGTGGGTGGAGGGGGCAACCGCCAAGTAGTTTGACTCGCCCCCAAATCGCGGTTATACTCTCTGCCCGACATCTTCTCCGCTGAAGAACATCAACCTGGAGGTACTGTTTTGGAAGCCTGGATCGCCGAACACCTGGTGCCGTTGTTTCAGAACTTGTTCAATTCGATTGGATGGCCCGGTGTGGTCATCATCATGGCGTTGGAGAGCGCCAACATCCCGATTCCCAGCGAGATCACGATGCCGCTGGCGGGCTGGCTGCTGACGCCACGGGCCTTGTTTCCGTGGTGGGAAGCCGCGCTCATCACCGGCTTCTGGGGCGCCTTGGGTTGTACCATCGGTTCCATCGCGTCCTACGCGCTGGGCTATTGGGGAGGACGTCCGCTGGTGGTGCGCTATGGCCGCTACATCCTGGTGACAGAAGAAGATGTGGATCGCTTCGATCACTGGTTCCAGCGCTGGGGCGACTACGTATCCTTCATCTCCCGCGTCCTGCCCATCGTGCGCACCTTCATCTCATTCCCGGCCGGCGTTTTCAAGATCCACTTCGCCAAGTTCACCGCCCTGACCTTCATCGGTTCCTTCATCTGGTGCGCGGCGCTGGGCCTGGTGGGCTGGGCGCTGGGCGATCAGTGGGAACAAATCCTGGGCATCATGGGCCCGGCCAAATACCCCATTGCCGCCTTGATCGTGCTCGGCCTCATCTACTACGTCTGGCATCACCTGACCGGGCCGGCGCGCAAGCAGGCGCGGCACGCGTCGGCCAGCGAATAGCCGCCGAATGAATTCGGGGCGATCGCTCAACCGGCAGCCAGCGTGGCAATACCGGCCAACTGTATGCGCTGCTCGGTAAAGATCACCACCCGCAAGTCCACACGCAAGAGCGCCCCATCGGCCAGGCGGCCGCTCCACACCAGCGAATCGGCCGCCTGGCGATAGGGGTAATCGCCCGGCGGCAGGCCGCCGATGCGCGCCCCCTGCTCGGTCTTGCCCTCATACGTCAGCGTGGTGCCGGGGATCGTGTCGCCGCGCGCGATGTTGTACGTCACCGGCACGCGGTAGGCCACGATCGGCTTCTCCGGGAAAGCTCCTGGCACGGGGCTGGCGTTGTTGATCGTCAAGTCCGCCGTGCCTGCCAGTTGCACCTTGTCCGCGGTGTAGTAGACCACACGCAGCCCCAGGTCAGCCTGAAAATCACGGCCCAGTGAACCTTGCCAACCTACGAAATCGCCGATCCTCTTGACCGCGCGCTGATCGTCAATCCACAGCTCCGCGCCGTCCGGCGTTTCACGCACATAGCGTACATTGGTGCCCTGCAGCGTCTGACCGACGGCAATGCTCTCCTCGGTTGGGCCAGAATAGTGCAGCGTGCCATGATCGTTGCGTACGCAGGCCGTCGTGAGCAGACTCAGAATGATGATGAGCAGACAGCGCAGCAGCCAGGCCCGTTGCCTGGCGCGATGATCATCGAGTAAACGCATACCTACCTCCAAAAACACCTATCTGAACGAGGCCCGGTGAGAAAAATAGCCCCCCACCCGTAGGTCACACCTCCGGCGTGACGGTGCTCTCCACCGGCAACGGCGCCAGGGCCATAACCGGCGGCTGGCCCAGGCGGCGGCCGATGTAGACGAACAGGCCGCTGTTGATGACGAAGAGTCCGGCCAGGGCAAAGACGAGCAGGGTGCCGCCCGCGCCCACCAGCAGGTTAGCGTTCAACGTGCCTTGCGCCTGCAAGACAGACGCCAGCCCGGCCACTCCGTTCCACAGGCCATGAATGACGACGGCCAGGCCGTAGAGGGCCGGCAGTCGCCAGCGGCGCTCGCCGCTGAGCCAAGCTTGCCAGGCCAATCCCATCAACCCGGCCGCCAGGCAATGTACCACGGCTGTGGCGGAGCGCAGCATCAGCGGCCCTCCCCAGGCAGGCAGCACCGTAACCACGTTGAACATCGTTTCGGTGATCGCAAAACCGGCGCCGGCTGCCACCCCCCACAGGAAGGCCTCACCGGGCGTCAGGCGTGCGCGTCCGGCCGCGATCAGCACCACGCCTACGCTCTTGCTGAATTCTTCGATCAAGGGCGCGCCCAGGGCAATGACCAGGCCGGCCCCAATCAGGACGAGCGGCGAACTAAGCAGCGATTGCAGAAAAGCCGGATCGCTGAGCACCTCAGGCCGGCTCAATTGCGCCACCAGTGTCTCCAGCCGCGCTGAGCCGCCGGGCGTCAGCGCCACGATCAACGCGGCGGCCAGGGCCAGCAGCGCGACCAGGATCACCTCGATGACGATGGCCAGGCCGGTCGCCAGCACCGCGCCGCCGGCCACCTGCAGAGCGACATCGCGCCGTTGCACAACCAGGCCCGATGGGCGCAGCAGAGACGCGGCCAGGGCCAACAAAAACAGCGGGGCCGCCATGCTGGCAATCACATGCACGGGTGGAAACAGCCAGGGCGCCACGTTCGTCTGCAGCACGGCTTCACCCACGGCCAGGGCCAGCAAAAACAGCAAAACGAGCCACCACGGGCTGGGCAGATGCGCCGCGCTGGACGCCGCGCCGCTGTAGCGCCGCCAGCCAACCCAGGCTAACACCGATCCCGCGCCGCCGCTGACTGCCAGCACTGCCATCGCCACCGTGTTGATCTGCAAGAGATCGTAACGGGCATCCGGCGAAACCACCGGCAGCCCCAGGTAGAAAAGCCCGGCCAAAAGCCCCAGCATCGCCAATCCCAGGCCGACTACGATCAGCGCAATGGACACAAATCGCTGCATAAAAAACCCTCACCCTCCGCGCGCCCAAAGTTGGCATCCCCGCTTGCCAGATGCCAACTTCTCGCAAGTGAACATCCGCCAGCGTCCAAACTATGGTAGTGTAAGCCTGTGTCTGTGTCAAGTTGTGAGGCGTGACCCAATTCTCCGAACTCCAAAACTGGCAACTCAATTGACAGTTACGCCGCGCTGTGTTACACTCTTTTTAGTATCTGCTGGCACACGATGAGGTCCTGCGGGTACACGAATTGAATGAACTGGACCTTCGGGGCAGAGTGAGACCCGACCGGCCCGGCGGCCTGATAGCGGCACGCCCAGGCAGGGTCAATTCTCGACCGGCGGTGGGAGCCAGGCGCCAAAAGCGCATGACTCAAGCCCGCAACCCGCGTAATGCGGTGGATCCGGTGACGGCGTCATGCCAAGTCCGGAGCCGACGGTATAGTCCGGATGGAAGAAGGTCGCGACAAGGCTCGACGGGAACGGGCCAGACCCGCCCGTGTGTGTCACGCGTCCCTGGAGGCAAAAGCGAACAGGGACGTTTTTGTTGCCATTCTTGACGCTTCAGGTGCGCGCGCTTTGGCCGCGGCAATCAGGCGCCAGCAATGGTTTGTTCGCGGCATTCAGTCTCCGAAGGCGCCTGCTCTCGGAGATTTTGCTTTGATGATGTTGCTGAACATGCTGCACAAGCACGCCGCACGACTGACCCGGGTCGCCTCCCGCCTGTCCCTGCGCACCTCCAGCCTCACCCTGCAGGCGTTCAGACGCGCCCGCGTCCTGATGACCGCCCTGGGCTTGGCGCTGTTCCTATTGGGCTGGGAGGCGCTGGTGCGCTGGCAAGACTACGCGCCCTACGTGCTGCCCGGCCCCGGCCTGGTGTGGCGAAAATTTGCCATCGTTCTGGCCGATGGCACGCTCCTGTGGCATTCAACCATCACCCTGGGCGAAGTGGTGGCCGGGCTGGCCCTGGGCGTGGGCGTCGCCATCCTGCTCGGCTACGCCATTGCCAAGTCGCACCTCCTTGACCAACTTCTCTCGCCTTACCTGGTGGCCCTGCAAGCAGTGCCCATCGTGGCCCTGGCGCCGCTGCTCATCATCTGGGTGGGCTTCGGGGCCTGGAGCAAAATCCTGGTGTGCGCACTGACGGTCTTCTTCCCCATGCTCATCAACACCGGCGTGGGCATTCGCAGCGTGGAGCCTGACCTGGTGGCGTTGATGCGCTCGCTGCGCGCCAGCCGCTGGCAAATGTTCACCCTGCTCGAAGTGCCCTCCGCGCTACCGGTCCTGCTGGCCGGGCTGAAGGTCAGCGTCACCCTGGCCGTCATCGGCGCGGTCGTGGGTGAATTCGTCGGCGCCGACCGCGGCCTGGGCTTCCTGGTCAACCTGGGGCGCAATCTACTGGACACCCCCCTCATGTTCGTCGCCCTGCTCACCTTGGTCGCCCTGGCGCTGTGCCTCTACGGCCTGGTGAGCCTGTTGGAGCGCTGGCTCCTGCGCTGGATGAAGGATGAAGGATGAAGGATGAAGGAGAAACGAGGAAAGAAAATGAAAATACAATTTGCGAAGATGACACGAATCATTACGATGCTCACCCTGCTGGCTGCTCTTGCGGGTTGCGTCCCGGTCAGCGCGCCGGCTTCGACCCCTGGTGCATCGGTTGTCACGGCGCCGACCGCGGCTGCTGCCGAAACGATCGAGCTGGCGATGGGCTACATTCCAAGCGTGCAGTTTGCCCCGTTCTACGTCGCCGTGGAAAAGGGCTTCTATCGCGAGGAAGGGCTGGAGGTCAAGTTCCGCTACGGCTTCGAATCGGACCTCATCAAACTGGTGGGCAGCAACGAACTGCAGTTCATGATCGGCAGCGGCGAGGAAGTAATCCTGGGGCGCGCCCAGGGCCTGCCGGTGATCTACGCTATGAGCTGGTACCGCAAGTTCCCGGTCGTGGTCTTTGCCCCCAAAGGCAGCGGGCTGGACTCGCCGGCCAAGCTCATTGGCCACAAGATCGGCATTCCGGGCCTGTTTGGCGCCAGCTATGTCGGCTGGAAGGCGCTGGTCTACGCCACCCAACTGGACGAGAGCAAGGTCAGCCTGCAGAGCATCGGCTTCACGCAGGCCGCGGCCGTGCAGAGCCAGCAGGTGGACGCGGCGCTCGACTATTCGGTCAACGGGCCGGTGCAGATGCGCCTGGCCGGGCAGGAGGTGGATGAGATCTTCGTGGCCGACTACGTTGATTTGCCCTCCAACGGCATCATCACCAACGACAAGACGGTCGCCGAGCAGCCAGAACTCGTGCGTAGGTTCGTGCGCGCCACGCTGCGCGGGCTGGAATACACCCTGGTCAACCCGGACGGCGCCTTTGCCCTGAGCCTGCAACAGGTGCCAGAAGCCGGCGCTGACGAGACGGCCCGCAAGACCAATCGCGCCATCTTCGACGAAGTCCTCAAGCTGTGGCAGACCGAAGGCGTCCTGGGCTTTTCTGACCCCGCGCGTTGGGAAACGGCTGCCCGCTTCATGCAAGCGATGGGCCTCATCACCACCGCGGTCAAGCCGGAGACGCTCTACACGAACCAATTCGTGGAAACGAGATAGGTCACGCTGGCGATGCGGGTCACATGTGGGTCACGATGAACGTCGCATGCAGGGTTCTGATTTTATGAGCGACACGTTGATTACAGCCACGCGGCTGAGCAAGAGCTATCTGCAGAACGGTCGCGTGGTGAAGGCGCTGGCCAACGTCAGCTTCGACGTGCATGACGGCGAGTTCGTTGCGCTGGTGGGGCCTTCGGGCTGCGGCAAAAGCACGCTGCTGCGCCTGGTGGGCGGCCTGCTGGCTCCTGACGAGGGCGAAGTCCTGATGAACGGCGCCCCAGTGACCGGCCCACGAACGGAGATCGGCTTCGTCTTCCAGGCCGCCAACCTGATGCCCTGGCGCACCGTGTTGGACAATATCGCCCTGCCGCTCGATGTACTCGGCGCGGCGGCCACCGGTGTCGCGGCCAGCGGCATGACCAGCGCCGACGCGCGGCGCGAGGCCAGGCGCCTGAGCGATCTCGTCGGTCTGCAGGGCTTCGAACAGGCCTACCCGCGGCAGTTGTCGGGCGGCATGCAACAGCGGGTGGTGTTGGCGCGGGCGCTGATTCACCGCCCGCGCCTGCTGCTGCTCGATGAACCGTTTGGTGCGCTGGACGCCCTGACCCGCGAGCGCATGAACTTCGAACTGCTGCGCGTCTGGCAACTGCGACAAGCGACCGTCATCCTGGTCACGCACAGCATCGCCGAAGCCGTCCTCCTGGCCGATCGCGTGATGGTGATGGGGCCGCGTCCCGGCCACGTCACCGCCACCATTCCCATCCCCCTGCCCCGCCCGCGCAGCGCCGACCTGCTGAGCACCGAGCATTTCGGACGCCTGGCCCTGGCCGTGCGTCGCGCCATTGACCAGGCCGGCCAGCCGTGGCCCGGACCGCCGATTCAAACCCTATCCGCATAACTCTGTTGGGGAACCAGCATATCTGATCTCAAACTTTCTCTTGAGTTTTCACGCGCTTCGGGGTATAATACCGTCTTGTGAATAACCTGGCAACACGTCTCTATTGGCACGATGCCTACCTGCGCAACTTCGAGGCCGCGGTGAGCGACCTGACCACGGTCAACGGTCAACCGGCCGTGGCGCTCAGCGCCAGCGCGTTCTATCCCACCGGCGGCGGACAGCCTTGCGACACCGGTCTGCTCAACGGCGTAGCCGTCACCGATGTCATCGCGGACGATGGCGTGGTGTGGCACCTGCTGGAGACACCCCTGGCGGTCGGCGCGGTGCATGGGCAGATCACCTGGCCGCGGCGTTTTGACCACATGCAGCAGCATACCGGGCAGCACATCCTGTCGCAGGCGTTCATCGTGACCTGTGGAGCGGAGACGGTCGGTTTTCACCTCGGCGTGGAGAGCACGACCATTGATCTGAACCAGGCCACGGTGAACCAGGCCGACCTGGAGGCCGCCGAAACCCTGGCAAACCAGATCATCGCCGAAAATCGGCCCGTGACCGGCCGCTTCGTCACCGCAGGGGATCTGCCCACCATTCCCCTGCGCCGACCGCCCAGTGTGCATGAAGCCATTCGTGTGGTCGAAATCGGTGACTTCGACTGGTCGGCCTGCGGTGGCACGCATGTGAGGCAGACGGCAGAAGTTGGGCAGATCAAGATACGGCGGTTGGATCGACGCGGCGCGGAGGCGCGCATCGAGTTTCTGTGCGGACAGCGCGCCCTGGCCGACTATCGCCGCAAGCAGGGCACAGTCCAAGCCCTGGTCAACCGCCTGAGCACCGCGGAGGATGACTTGCCCGCGGCCGTGGATCGCCTGCAGGAGCGGTTGCGCGAGGTGCAGCATCAGTTGCGCGACGCGCAGGCCGAGCTTGTGGAGGCGGAGGCCGCGCGGCTGTGGGCCAACGGCTCCCCCGCCGGCCCCAGGCGCACCGTGCAGGCGTACCTGGACAACCGCCCGCTGGAGACGGTCAAAGCCATTGCCAGCGCGCTGCGCGCCCGGCCTGGCTGCGTGGCCCTGCTGGCCTGCGAGGTTAGCCCGCAGAGCGGGGGCCAGATCTTCTGCGCGGCGGCCGCGGACGTGGCGCTGGACATGGGGCAGATCATGCGCGCCGCCACCGCGGCCGGCGCGCGTGGGGGCGGCCGCGGAACATGGGCACAGGGAGGCGCCGCCAACGGCGCCTTGTTGCGGCAAGCCTTCGACGCCGCTGGTGCGGCCCTGGCGCACCTGGCGGGTTAAGTTTACGATCACGAGGAGTTGTGTATGCAAGAGATTGCACCGGGCGTGTTTGTGGAAACCGGCTATCGCAATGCCAATGTCGGCTGCATCATCACAGAGGATGGCGTCATCCTGGTGGATACGCCCATGGTCCCGGCGCAGGCGCAAGCCTGGCGCAAGCATGTGGCCGAAGCATCCTCCAACGCCCGCATCCTCTACGTCATCAACACCGATCATCATCGGGGACATTCGCTGGGCAATCAGTTCTATTTGCCGGCGCCGGTGGTTGCCCATGAGCGCGCCTGGAAGGAGATGCGCGGCTACACCGACAACTTCAAGCAGCGGGTGCGCGACTCTTTCAAGAAAGAGCCGGACATCCAGGTGCAGTTCAACGATCTGCAGATCATCCGCCCTGAGATCACCTTCAAGAAGCGTCTGACCCTCCTGCGCGGCGGGCGCGAGGTGCGCTTGATCTGGATTGGCGGGCACACGCTGGCCACGGCCGTGGTGTGGCTGCCCGCGGAGCGCGTCCTGTTTTCCGGCGATGCAGTATGGCTGGATCAGCATCCCTACATGGCGCAGGCCAACTCGCGCGACTGGCTGCACGGCCTGGCCTTCATCAAAAAGCTCAATCCGGTGACCATTGTGCCGGGGCATGGCCCGCCGTGCGGCGTCGAAGCCGTGGACCGGGTGACCGAGTATATTCGCTACATGCGCGCCCAGGTCAAGCATATGTTCCGACAGGGCAAATCCAAGCAAGAGACCGGCTCGCTCCTGGTCAAGGACCTGGTTACCTGGTTCCCCATCCCGGCTGGCCGCAAGGCCAAGATCGAATCCCAGATCAAACAGGGTATTGGCCGTGTCTACGAAGAAATACGGCGCACTGCCGTGACCGATTCGTAGGGGCAAGCGACACAGACAATCATGGCCCATGACATCGTTCGTGAAAACAGCACCCCGGCGGACCAGGTGCGCCAGCTGCTTGACCAGGCTGAACGCACGCTGCCCATGCTCCGCGCGCAGGGGACGGCCGCGTCCGCCTTGTTGACGACGTTCGATCAGCTTTGGGCGCAGTTGCCGGCGCTGGAACAGAATGGCATGGACCTGCGTGCGGAGCGCGGGCGCTGGGAGGCCTTGCAACGCGCCCTGCGCGCCCGCACGCGTTGGGTCGTTCCGGCCATTGCCGCGTGGGATGTCGCCCGCCAGCAGGCGCAAGCCGAACCGGCGCGCTGGTGGTGGTATCTGGATCAGACCCTGATGGCTGAGCGACGCCGCACCTGGCGCCGCAGGCTGACCATCGTGGGCGCCGTCACCGTGCTCGGCGTCGTGACCCTACTCCTGCTGCGGCACTTCTTCCCGCAGGATCCCAACGTGGCCGCGGCCGAGGCGCATCGCCTGCAGGCCGAGCGCTACATCCAGGTTGAAGATTGGGCCGGCGCCTTTACGCAGTACGAACAGGCGATTCACCTGACGCCTGCCGAACCCGACCTGCTCATCTGGCTGGGAGTGTTGCGTGAACAGATGGGCGAGCCGCAGGCCGCTGAACCGTGGTATGACCAGGCGCGACTGCTCATCGCCGATCCGGTGCGCTTTTATGTCGAACGCGCCTTCATCTACTTGCAGATTCAGCGCGCGGCAGAGGGCGAACGGGACGCCCGCGCCGCGCTGGCGTTGAACGACCGGTCGCCCCAGGCGTATTACGTCCTGGCCAACGCCGCAGAGATGCAAGAGCGCCTCGACGAAGCGATCGAGGCATACAAGCGCACGGCAGTGCTGGCCGACGAGGATGACCCCAACCTGGCCGCGCTGGCACGGGTGCGCATGGCGATGCTGTTGCAAGCGGCTCAGATGCAGAGCATGCAACCGCCCTCGCCCACACCTTGACTTGAAAACATATCAACGCAAAGGCATTGTTTGTATCTTTCATGAAGATGGCCGAAGATGAAGATTGAGATGAAGATTGAGATGGAGGTTGAGTTGGCTGGCGAACGTGAATTTTATACTGTCGAAATTGCGGGTCTGACCCGCCGCTTACCCCTGTTCGAGGTGGCGCCGGGGGTACGCATTGCGGTCTTCAACATGCTCGGCGATACCACCGTGGTCAAGGCGACGGCAGCGGTTCTGTCTGAGCGCATCAAACAGCAAGCGGGCGGCGCCGATGTCCTCGTCACCGCGGAGGCCAAGAGCATCCCGCTGATCTACGAGCTGTCCGCGCTCCTGGGTCTGCCCTATATCGTCCTGCGCAAGACGTACAAGCCCTACATGGGCGCGGCCATCTCGGCTGAGACTCTGTCTATGACCACCGGTGCGCCGCAGCAGCTCTTTCTGGATGAAAAAGACCATGCCAGCATCGCAGGCCGCAAGGTCATCCTGGTGGATGATGTGGTCAGCACAGGCAGCACGTTGACAGGAATGAGATCGGTCATCACCAAGGCCGGCGCGACCGCCATTGCCACCGCCGCGGTGTTTACCGAAGGCAACGATGACGGCTGGCAGGATGTCATTGCGCTGGCTAACTTGCCTGTTTTCATAGATCAGAAGTAACAAGCATCATAGTCAGTGGACTGACGACGTAGTATCCTGCACGCGGGAATGGACTTCACTCCTCCGCCTGAGGAAACAGGCGCAATTCGTGCCTGCTTGCAGTAGTTCATGACCATAAAATACCTTCCTTGCCGCGATCGCCAAGCCGACCGTGGTGGGGGGCAGCGAAGGACGCATGTTCGACAAACTAGATGCAACGGTTGCCCGTTATCATGAGTTGACCCGCCAGCTGGGCGATCCAGCGCTGTTCAACGACAATCAACGCACCGTGATGCGGGAAGCGGCGCAGGAGCACGCGGGTCTGACCGCGTTGGTGGAAACCTACCTGCGCTACCGGCAGGTTGTTACCCACCAGGCCGAGGCCAGCGCGCTGTTGATAGGCGAAAATGACCCCGATCTGGTCGCCCTGGTGCGTGAAGAATTGACCGCCCTCGCCCAAGAGCAGACGGCCCTGGCAGAACAGTTGCACCTGCTGCTCGTGCCCAAGGACCCCAACGACGAGCGCAATGTCATTGTGGAAATTCGGGCCGGCACCGGCGGCGACGAGGCCGGCCTGTTTGCAGCCGACCTGTTTCGCATGATCACCCGCTATGCCGAAGCGCACAACTGGAAAGTAGAACTCCTCAGTTCGCATGAATCGGGCATCGGTGGCTTCAAAGAGATCATCTTCGAGGTGCGCGGCCGCGGCGCCTATTCGCGGCTGAAGTACGAGAGCGGCGTGCATCGCGTGCAGCGCGTGCCGTCCACCGAGTCACAGGGACGCATCCACACCTCCACGGCCACCGTAGCCGTGTTACCCGAAATGGATGAAGTGGAAGTGGACATCCGTGCGGAGGACTTGCGCATAGATGTCTTTCGCGCGGGCGGCCCCGGTGGTCAGAGTGTCAACACCACCGACTCGGCCGTGCGCATCACCCACCTGCCATCCGGGCTTGTGGTTTCCAGCCAGGACCAAAAATCGCAGTTGCAGAACAAGATCAAAGGCATGCAGATTCTGCGCGCCCGCCTCTACGATGCGGAACAGCACCGGCAAAACGCAGCCCTGGATGCCACGCGCCGCAGTCAGGTTGGCAGCGGCGAACGCGCCGAAAAAATCCGCACCTACAACTTCCCCCAAAGTCGCGTCACCGATCACCGCATTGGCAAAACCCTCTATCAACTGGAGGCTGTGCTGGCCGGTGATCTGGATGAGTTTATCAACGAGTTGAACACAGCTGACCAGGCTGAACGCCTGCAGGCAGCTGCCGAAAGCAATGAATGAACCCAAGCGATGTTGCCAAGAAGGCGTCATGTTTGACGCCATCGTATCCACACCTGTGCCCTGGATCGCCCGGTAATGGCGCCGGCGCGATCCCACCAATCAGCACGCCAGCGTCGAACATGACGCCTTTGCAGGAGGACTGACGCTATGATGCAGGTCAATGCCAGACCGGCCATGTTCCAACGAGGGAACAGATATACCCCGCCCGTGCCAGAAACCATCAATCCTTCCTTTACATTCGCCTGGCGCCTCGATCCGAGCACGACCGTGGGCCGGACCATGGCCGCCGCCAACCAACGCCTCCGCAGCTCCAATTCCGAGACCCCCCGCCTCGATGTCGAAATTCTGCTGGCCTTTGTACTGCACACCGATCGCGTCGGGCTGTATGCCCACCCTGAACGCCCTCTCAGCGCGACGGAACGCGCCCACTTCGAAGAGCTGATCGAGCGCCGGCGCCGGCATGAGCCGGTGGCCTATCTCATCGGCAGCCGCGGCTTCTACGGGCTGGATTTTCTCATCACGCCCCAAGTGCTGGTGCCGCGACCAGAAACAGAAATCCTGGTTGAACATGCCATTCTGGCGATCGAGTCATTGGACAGTCGCGTGGCGCTTGCGCCGACCGCGGGCAGCCGAACGAACGGCAGCAACGGGCACGGGCCAGGCAATTACCCGCCCTACGCGCAGCTCTACCGGCCGCCGACCCCTGGCAGCGGCGTTCTCATGGCCGATGTCGGCACCGGCAGCGGCGCCATTGCCGTCAGCGTAGCCCGCCATCATCCCCGGGTGACGATCTACGCCAGTGACATTTCCACCGATGCGTTGGCCGTGGCCCAGAAAAACGCAACACGCATGCAGGTGGCCGAGCGCCTGCAATTCTTGGCCGGCAGCCTGCTCAGCCCGCTGCCGCAGCCGGTTGACATCATCACCGCCAATCTGCCCTACGTGGCGACGGCCGACATTCCTAACCTGGCGCCCGACATTGCCAACTACGAACCACGCCTGGCGCTCGATGGCGGACCGAACGGCACGCAACTCATCGAACAACTGCTCAGCCAGGCGCCGTCCTACCTGCGTCCTGGCGGCGTACTCCTGTTGGAAATCGGCAGCGATCAGGGCTTCCGGGTCGCGGCGCTGGCCCGCCATGCCTTCCCCGCCGCTGAGGTGACTGTTTTCCAGGACTTCGCCGGCCTGGACCGATTGGTGCGCGTGCAGTAGAGTTTATGCACTGCTGGGGCGTACACGCCATTTCAACGCACAAGGTCTTTGGGACTTCCCGTGACGAGTCCCTACCCGTAGTGGTGCGCGACCGCCCAATCCACAGGGTGTTTTTTGTCTTCCACGGGAAGTCCCAAAGACCCTTCTTGATGTCAGTGGGGAAAAACCATATTGTGCATAAACTCTAGTGTACCTGAAAGCTCGTAAACCATGTATCGTTTGATCGCTTTCGATGTGGATGGCACTCTCTGCGCCTTTTCCAGGGACGCCGAACCGGGCGCCTCGATGCGTGTCTCCCCACGCTTCCTGGCCGCAGCCGCGCAGGTGCAGGCGCGTGGCGTGGCCATCACCCTGGCCACCGGCCGCGGCGTCACACCCATACTCCCGCTCGCCACCGCCTTGGGCATCAACGTCCCATTGATCTGTTACCAGGGCGGCTGGGTCTATGACCTGCAGACCGCGACCACGCTGCACAGGTCTACCCTGCCGGTCGGCCTCGCACACCAGGTTGTGGCCTGGGTGCAGCCATTCGACTGGGACATCTCGGTCTATCAGGATGGCGAAATCTACCTGCAACGGCTGCACTATCCGGTTGAGTTCTATGACCGCTGGTTCGGCTTGCCCTGGCACCACGTCAGTGACCTGCGCCAGGCCATCACCCACGATCCGGAAAAAATCGTTTTCACCGGCGAGCCGGCCATGTGCGACACCATCCACGCCAAGCTCAACGCGCAGTTTGGGGAGCATATCCAGGTTCTGCGCACGCACGAACTGTTCGTTGAACTGGTACCGCACGGGACATCCAAAGGCGGGGCGCTGGCCTGGCTGGCTGCACAGATGGGTATCCGCCAGGAGGAGGTGATTGCGGTGGGCGATTCTGAAAACGACCTGAGCATGATCCGTTGGGCAGGGATGGGGATCGCCATGGGCAATGCCACCGCGCAGGTCAAGGCCGCGGCCCGCTGGCAGGCCCCCACCGTTGACGATGACGGCGCTGCCGTCGTCCTGGAGCACTTTGTTCTCGATGCGGATTCGGCCACGAATTTCACGAATTGACACGAAATGACCTGAGAATCGATGTCTTGATGTCAATGAAAACGCTGGTCATCTCTACCGACATGCCGGACGCCGTGGCGCAAGCGGTGGCGGTCCTGGCCGCGGGCGGACTGGTGGCTTTCCCCACCGATACCGTCTACGGCGTCGGCGCGCATGCCCTGCTGCCGGACGCGGTGAAGCGCCTCTTCGCGGCCAAAGTGCGCCCGGAGGGCAAGGCCATTCCGCTTCTGCTCGGCGAGGCGGCCGACCTGGAACGTGTCAGTTGTGACGTGCCGGCGCTGGCGTGGCGGCTGATCGCGGCCTTGTGGCCGGGCGCCCTGACCCTGGTGGTGCCACGCGGCCCCTTGCTGCCGGACATCGTCACCGCGGGCGGGCCGTCGGTGGCCGTGCGTCTGCCAGACCATGCCCTGCCGCGCACCCTGGCGCAGCGCCTGGGCGCGCCGCTGGCCGCCACCAGCGCCAATCTATCGGGCCAGGCCGCAGCCATTACCGCAGACGCGGTGCTGGCGCAGCTCGACGGCCGCATCGAACTGCTGCTGGACGGCGGCCCCTGTGCGGGCGGCGTGGCCTCCACCGTGGTTGACCTCACCGTGCAGCCACCGGCCATTTTACGCCCTGGCGCGCTCGACCTGGCGCGGCTGCGGCGCCTGTTGGCTGCCGACTGATGTTACTGGGCATTGATGCCAGCCGCGCCCTGCGCCCGGCAAGTCAACGCACCGGCACGGAGCTTTACTCCCGCCAGCTCATCGAAGCGCTGCTGCGCCTGGCGCCCACGCGACCCGCGCCGCCATCTCTGCGCCTCTACACCGATGTGGCGCCCGATCAGACCACCCGCCAGGCCTGGGCCGGCGCGGACTGGCGCATCATCCCCAGCCCGCGCCTGTGGACGCACGCCCGCCTTAGCCTGGAGATGCTGCGTCGCCCGCCTGATGTGCTCTTCGTGCCGGCGCACGTGCTGCCCCTGTGGCGCCCGCGGCGCACCCTGGTGACGATTCACGACCTGGGCTATCTCTTCTTCCCGCAGGCGCACCCGCTGCGCCAGCGTCTCTACCTGGACCTGACCACCCGCTGGCACGGACGCGTCGCCACGCACATCCTGGCCGATTCGCACGCCACCGCCCATGATCTGACCCGGCGCCTGGGGGTGGACGCTCGGCGCATCAGCGTGGTTTATCCCGGCTTCACCCCCACCATGCAACGGCCCGCTGATCCGAGCCTGCTGCAGAGGACCGCCGCGGCTTATGGCCTGTCCGCGCCCTACTTCTTCTATGTGGGCACCCTGCAGCCGCGCAAGAACCTGGTGCGCGTGGCGCAGGCCTTTGCCCACCTCCTGACGCGCTGGGCGGCTGAACGCCCGGACGCAGCGCCCCCGCAACTGGTGCTGGCCGGCAAGCCTGGTTGGCTCTCCGACCAGGTGCTGGCGCCGATCCGCGGCCTCGGACTGGGCGACCAGGTGCGCATCCTCGGCTACGTGCCGCAGACGGACTTGCCGGCGCTGCTGTCCGGCGCGGCGGCCCTGGTCTTTCCCTCGCTATACGAAGGCTTCGGCTTCCCGATCCTGGAGGCGCAGGCGTGCGGCGTACCGGTGTTGACATCTTCCACGTCATCATGCCCGGAAGTGGCCGGCGCGGGCGCACTGCTCGTGGATCCACACGACACAGACGCCATCGCCGCTGGCCTGTGGCGCCTGCTGACGGAGCCGGCGCTGGCGCAAAGCCTGATCGCGCACGGCCAGCACAACCTGCGCCGATTCCGCTGGGAAATCGCCGCCCAGCAGGTGTTCGACATACTACAACTGTAACGCAATCTGCCAGATTGCGAATCCTGACTGTAACGCAATCTGCCGCGCGAATGGGAGCGCAACGATGAACCAGGTACAAAATGTGGTCTTCGACCGGGCGGCCGGCTACTACGACCAGACCCGCAGCCTGCCGCCGCATGAGGCCGCACAGTTGGCCGACGCCCTGTGGCAGGTGTTGGGCGTGACGGCCACGACCCATGTGCTGGAAATTGGCATCGGCACCGGCCGCATCGCCGGGCCGCTGGTGCAGCGTGGCCTGACCATGACCGGCGTTGACCTCTCACGTTCCATGCTGGCGGTCCTGCGCCAAAAATTCCCCGCGCTGCCGGTGGCGCTGGCCGACATGACCCGCCTGCCCTTTGCGCCCGGCACGTTCGACGGCATCCTGGCCTTTCATGTTTTGCACCTGGTCAGCGGCTGGCGTGACGCCCTGGCCGAGGCGGTGCGCGTGCTGCGGCCGGGCGGCAAGTTCATCTACAGTATCCATCATCGCGACCCCAGTGCCATCAACATGCAACTACGCACGCAGTGGCGCCAACTGCTGGCCGCACAGGGTACGACGGCCGAGCGACCGGGCACGCGCAACGACGAACAGGTGGATCAGGTGTTACGTCAGCTTGGCTACCACGATCATACCCAGGTTGACGTCATCCGCGGCCAGGAGCCGGTGACGGTGCGTTTCGTGTTGGCTGAAATGGAAAAGCGCATCTGGTCGGACACCTGGCTGGTGGCGGATGACGTTTTTGCGACGACCATGGCCAGGCTGCGCGCATGGGCCAGCGAGCACTTCGACCTGGATCAGGTGCAACAGGATGAATACCACATCGGCTTCCATGTTTACACCTTCTGAAAGGGCAGAAGGGGCGGCGATCTCCCGACCGCGGCAAAACGCGGCATCCGTGACGATTTTGGGCGTGCGCGTCCACGCACTGACCTGGGAAGCCTTCGAGGCGCAGGCGGCTGACTTCGTGCGCAGCGGCCAGGCACACCAGGTGGTCACGATCAACCCGGAGTTCATCATGGCCGCGCAGCATGACCCGGCCTTTGCGGCCGTGCTGGCAGCGGCCGATTTGGCGCTGGCCGATGGCTGGGGGCTGCTGTGGGCCGCGCGGCGTTTTGGCAAGCCGCTACCCACGCGCATCACCGGCTCCGACGGGGTGCCGCGGCTGGCAGCGTTGGCCGCGCGGGAGGGCTGGCGGGTCTTTTTGCTGGGCGCGGGGCCAGGCATCGCAGAGCAGGCCGCCAACGTCCTGCGCGCTCGCCATCCCACCTTGCAGATTGTCGGCTGCTTTGGTGGCAGCCCGCGGCCGGATGAAGAAGAGGCCATCGTCGCGCGCATCACCGCGGCGCGGCCGCACGTCCTTTTTGTCGCGTACGGCGCGCCCAATCAGGACCTGTGGATTGCGCGCACGCAGCCGCGCTTGCAGATTCCGCTGGCCATGGGCGTCGGCGGCTCGCTCGATTTTATTGCCGGTGTGCGACGCCGAGCGCCCGCCTGGCTGCAACGCCTGCACCTGGAGTGGCTGTTTCGGCTGGCGCAGGAGCCGCGGCGCTGGCGCCGGCAGTTGGCCCTGCCCCGCTTCGTGTGGGCGGTGCTGCGGGCATGATGGAGGTGGCATGATGCTGGAGGTAGCTTCCCTGGTCGGCCGGTTGGCCGGGCAGCGCGTGGTCGTCATCGGCGACCTCTGCCTGGATGAGTACGTCATGGGCGTTGCCACGCGCTTGAGCCGTGAGGCGCCGGTGCCGGTGCTTGAACTGCGCCAGCGCCTGAGCGTGCCGGGCGGCGCGGCCAATCCCGCGTCCAACATCGTCGCCCTGGGCAGCCAGGCCACCGTCATCGGGGTCATCGGTGCGGACGCGGCCGGCGACATGCTGACCGGCCATTTGCGCAGCCTGGGCATTGACACCGCCGGCATCGTCACCGATGCGCAGCGGCCCACTACCACCAAGACGCGCATCGTGGCGCAGGGCAGCCTGCGTTTTCCCCAACACCTGGTGCGCGTGGACCATTTGGACCGGCGGCCGCTCAGCCCGGGGTTGGCGCAGCACCTGGATACGCACGTGGAGCGCCTGCTGGCCGGCGCCAGCGCGGTGTTGATTTCCGATTACCGCACCGGCGTCGTCAGCGCGGACTTGATCGCCACGGTGCAGGCGGCCGCACGACAGCACGGCGTGCTGACCACAGTGGATTCCCAGGGCGACCTGGGCAAGTTTCGCGGCTTCGACCTGGTGCGCTGCAATGCGGCCGAGGCCGAGGCGCAGGTGGGTTTTGCGCTGCATGACGATCATGATTTCGAACGGGCGTTGGTGCGCCTGCAGAGGGAGCTTTCCGCCCGGCGCCTGGTCGTCACCCGCGGCGGTGACGGGGTCAGCCTGCTGGCGTGGGGCGATGTGCCGCGGCATCTGCCGGCCTGGAATCGCGAAGAAGTGTTCGATGTCACCGGTGCGGGAGACACGGTAATCGCCGTCTTGACCCTGGCCCTGGCCGGCGGCCTCGATCTGCGCACGGCCGCGCACCTGGCCATGACCGCGGCCGGCCTGGTGGTGCGGCGCCTGGGTAACGCGGTGGTGACGCCCGCGGAACTGGCGGAGGCGCTGGAGAGATAGAGGGGGAAAGTGCATAGTGCAAAGTGCAAAGTGCAGAGGGGAAAGTGTATAGTGCAATGCGTTTTCTCCGAAAACGCAGAGAGTGCAGAGGGCAAAGTGGTAGGGGCAGAGGGGAAAGTGCAAAATGCAAAGTGCAGAGCGGAGACCGAAAATCGAAAATCGAAAATCGAAAATCGAACAGGCCAACGTCCGTGGGTAGGGTGATGGCGCGGGCCAGCGCGCTGGCTCAATGCGACGCGTGGCGCGAGGCCGGCTGGCGCGTGGTGATGACCAACGGCCATTTCGACCTGCTGCACCTGGGGCATGTGGATTATTTGGAGCGGGCGCGTAACCTGGGCCATGCGCTGGTGGTCGGCGTCAACAGCGATGCTTCGACGCGCGCGCTCAAGGGGCCACAGCGGCCGCTGCTGCCGGCCGTGGAACGGGCGCAGATACTGGCCGCGCTGACCAGCGTGGACCTGGTGGTGATTTTCGAGGAACTGACGGCCGAGTCGCTGGTGGCCGCGCTGCGGCCGGCGGTCTACGTCAAAGGCGGCGATTGGGACCCGGCTGCCGGGACTATCGCGCCCGCGGCCGGGCAGACAGCACAACCGCGGCGTGAACCACCCGAAGCCGCCATCGTCAGCGGCTACGGCGGCCAGGTCCGCTACCTGCCCTACCTGGCCGGACATTCGACCCGTGAACTGATTGCGCTGATCGTCGCACGCTTTGCGCCAGGCGAGGCTGCTGACCTATGACAGACGCCACCCCACCTGAGGCCAGCGGTGGCGTCGCCCGTTCGGCCGGCATCCTGGCCTTCGGCAACGTCGCCAGCCGCATCCTGGGTCTGCTGCGCGAGACGATCATTTCCTACTACTTCGGCTCGGCCGGCGAACTGAGCGCCTTCCGCCTGGCCGCACGCGTGCCGACCATGATCTACGATATGCTGGTGGGTGGCCTGCTCAGCGCGGCGCTGGTACCGGTTTTCAGCGATTACGCCCGTACGGAAAGGCGTCGCGAACTGTGGGAAGTAGCCAGCGCCGTACTCACCGCGGTGGGGGCCGGCATGGCCGTGCTCTTCCTGGCGCTGATGGGCCTGGCGCCCTACGTGGCACGTCTGATCGGCGGCGGCTTCGATGCCCATCTGATCGCGGTCATCACCAATGCGCTGCGCATCATGGCGCCGGCCGTCTTCTTCTTCGGCCTGTCCGGCGTGCTGACCGGCATTCTCTACGCGCTGAAATCATTTTCGTACGCGGCCCTGGGCGCGGCCGTTTTCAACCTGGGCGTGGTCATCTGCGCCCCGCTCTTGACGCCGTGGCTCGGCATCTACAGCCTGCCGGTGGGCATCGCGGTGGGCAGCCTGGGGCAGTTATGTTTGCTCTTGCCTGGCCTGCGCGCCGTCGGCGCGCGTCTGCACCTGGCGTGGGGCCATCCGGCCGTGCGCCAGATTCTACGTCTCTATCTGCCGGTCAGCATCAGTTTGCTCGTCGGCCAGTTCCAGGTGATGGTGGACGCCAACCTGACCTCGCGTACCGGCACACAGAGCGCGGCCTGGATGCAGTACGCCACGACGCTGGTGCAGTTCCCGCTGGGATTGGTGCCGGTGGCGGTGTCGCTGGCCGCGCTGCCCACTCTGTCGCGTCATGCGGCCGCCGGTGAGTGGCTGGCGTACCGTAGCACCCTGGGGCGCGGCCTGCGCCTGGTGCTCGTCCTGCTCATCCCGGCCATCGTGGCCCTCTTTGTCATGGCCGAGCCGATCATCCGCCTGCTGTTCGAGCATGGCAGCTTCGTTGCCGCCGACACGCTGTGGACCGCACGGGCGCTGCGTCTCTATCTGCTGGGCCTGGGCTTTGCCGGGGTTGATTTTCTCTTCAACTACGCGTTCTACGCCCGCCAGGACACGCGCACCCCGGCCATCGTTGGCGTCGTCTCGGTCGTGGTTTACCTGGTTGTGGCGCTCAGCCTGCTACGACCCCTGGGTTTCCTGGGCCTGGTGCTGGCCGACTCCACCAAGCACATGAGTCACGCGATCATCATGCTGATCTTGCTGCTGCGTGCCATCGGCGCCTTGCGCGGCCAGGGGATCATGAGCACCGGCTTCAAGGCGTTGCTGGCCGCGCTGGCCATGGGCCTGGCGCTGTCGGTTCTGCGCGGCTGGCTGGGCGGTCTGGCAGGCAGCGGCCTCGTCGGCAAGGTCATCGTCGTGGGAGGCGCCGCCGGCAGTGGCATCGCCATCTACGGCGCACTGCTGTGGCTGCTGGGCGTGGAAGAAGTCAAGATCGTGTCTCGAATGGTCCTGCGACGCCTTATTCCGCCCACGAAGGGCCTGTAATCGTATCTGACCCAAAAATAGTGGGCGACCGCAAGGGTGCGCCCCTACAAATTGGTGGGCATGGCCTTGCGCCTGCCCGCGTGGGCGACCGCAAGGGTGCGCCCCTACTTTGACGCCCCACGCGGCGTCGGGTATAATCGGTCTGGCAATCATCCCAACTGAAGAAAGAGAGATTCACATGGCAAAGAAACAACGTGTCGCGCAGCGGGCGCCGCGCAGTGCATCGCCCATGCGCTATTCGCAAGGTATGACATCCATCACGCCGACGGGCGCATCGAATATGGCGGGCGCGGCAAGCCGAGGGTTGGCGGGACGCCGCCCCGGCTCGAAGGCGGCCGTCCAGGTAGATTACGCCAAAGAGTACGGTCACGTCGCCAGCGACCTACGCCGCGTCGGCCTGCTGGCCGCGTCGCTGTTCGCCGTCATCGTCATCCTGAGCTTCGTCATCCGTTAGTAAACCGACAAGATGTTCTGGACTCTGCTCTTAGCGCACTTGATTGCTGACTATCCCCTGCAGTCTAGTTGGATGGTGCGCGCCAAGCGCACCCTGGGGGGCCTGACGCTGCATGTCGCGATTCACATCGTCGTTATGCTGATCCTGGTTGGGCCGGCCCTGCCGCAGGTCTGGCTCCCGCTGGCCGCCATCGCCCTGGTCCACTTTGCCCTGGATGCCGGAAAAAATGTCGTCATGCGCTGGCGCCCGCACTGGGTCGTCAGCAGCTATCTGGCCGATCAGGCCCTACACATGATCACCCTCTGGCTAGCCAGCGCCTGGATCGCCCAGCACACCCCGGCGGCCACACCGCTCCTGAAGCCCAACCTGGCCATACTTCTCAGCGGCTACCTGTTGGCCACCCATATTTGGTTCATCAGCGAACGCATCTTCACCCATCGCGACGCCACCTACCAGCAAGAACTGAACCGCTTCGCCCTGGTGCGCATGGTCACGCGCGGCCTGCTGTTGACCCTGTTCTTGCTCGCAGGTCGCCCGGCCTCAACCTCCACCGGCTCTGCCCTGGCGCTGAGCCTGGCGCTGCCGTATGTCACGGGCACCTGTCGCCGCCGCGCCGCTCTGACCGATGTCCTGGTCGCCTTAGTCGCGGCCGGCAGCATCCTGCTCCTGAACGCCGGGCAGTAACCCGCGGCAACACCCAAAATAAAAAGTCCTCGACTTGTCGAGGACTCCAAACCGGGAGTGCCGAACTCATTCGGCAAATTTTCACGTCAGCGCTGCGGCAACCTGCTGACCGGAAAGAAACGCGCTCTCCACGGAGCCTACTTTGCTGCCCGCGGCGTCGAAGGCATCACCGGCCAGGGCCAGGCCGGGCAGGCCAGCCGGCAGCAGGAACGGCTGCGGGCAGAGCGTGCTGGCCGTGGCAAAACGCCAGCGCTTGAGCTGTGCCTCGACCAGGCGCCCCTGCGGGTCCAGAAATTCCTGCAGCCCGGCCTGGATGGCAGTCAGGGCGGCCGCATCGTCAGCCTCCCACCAGCGGCGGCTGAAAGCCGCACTGCTCTGCACCGTCAGCAGCGTTGCCTCGGGTGAAATGCCCTTCTGCTGGTTGTCGGCAATCCAAAAAGGATCGTGCTGGCTGCGCAGCAGGGCGCCAACAGGCGGCAGCAGGGCTGCGCCTTGCCACCAAAACAGGCCAACCAGGCACGGATCATACGCGATGACCGCCAGCGCGGCCTGATCGGCGGTGCTCAAGGCCACCTCACCGGCCGCCAACAGGGCCAGGCTCTGCGGCGCCGGCGCGGTCAGTAACAACTGGCTGGCGTGCGTGCTGCCCCCCGCGCTGTCCTCAACCTGCCAACCGTGGGCCAGCCGGCGCACAGCCTGCACGGTCACCGCGGTGCGCACCTCAAGCCCTTGCGCCAACTGTTGCGCCAGGTGATTCATGCCGTTAACCGCGGCGTAACGCGGGTAGAACGTGGCATCGGCGCTGGGGCGCAAACTGCCCCGGGCATAGCCGGCCGTCCAGGGGTAGATCAAGCCGGCGGCCTCCCAGCCTGCCAGCGCCGCGGCGAAGGCGGGGGTGTGGGCGGTGAGAAATTGCGCACCATGATCGGCGCGGCCGGGTCCGATGCGCCGCGTTGCCATACGTCCGCCTGCGCTGCGGGCCTTCTCCAGCACAAGCACACGCCGGCCTTGCTCACGCAGGCGCTGGCCGGCGCTCAAACCGGTCATGCCCGCGCCAATTACCAAGACATCACAATCCATGCTTCTCTCTCCTGTCAACTCAGCCCGGCAGCAACGTCACCGGGTCGGCCACCTGCAGCGTGCCTTCCTGCAGCACGCGTGCATAGAAACGACTCCAGCCGGGATGCACCCAGGCTGCAATACGTTTGACGGCGCCCTGCACGAAAAAGTCAGTCAGGTGGCGACAGGGATTGGCGGTATCGGTCAGTTCGATCAAGACCTCAGCGCCCAGGCGCAGACGCTGTCCGCTGTGCAGCGCGGCCCAATCAAGTCCGCGCACGGTGATATTCTCGCCGGCCGCGCCGGGGAAGATGGTATGGCCTTCGCGCTGCAGGGCCTCGATCAGTTCCAGGGAGTAGAGACAGAGCGCACGATCGGGGCCGCCGTGGTGTACCAGATCGCGCTGGCTATCGCCGTCAAGCCCGGCGCGCGTGATGCGAGCGGATGGCTGTGGCAGCTTGGGCACCCCGCCAGGCGACGCATTGATGTGGGTAATCGTTGCCATCATGGCTGTTGCATCCGTTTATCCCAATGTCGCCCCACCGCCCCCGGCCGCGCCGACGCCGTCCATCCAATCAGGATAGACGCGCTGGCCCTGCAGCTCGTACAGGCGGATGGCCTGCGTGGGACAGTTTTCGGCAGCGAGGATGATCCGGGCGCGGTCGGCGGCGGCCGCATCCACCACAATCGCAATGCCATCCTCATCAATTTCGAACACCCCGGGCGCGGTGCGCATACAGTCGCCCATGGCCGTACAGCAGCGGCGATCAATCTCGATGCGCAGGGAAGGAACTTTGCCGGTGGGGGAAACAATGCTGCCAGGCAAGCCAGCGGCAGGGGTTGGCGTCATCGGCGCCGCAGTGGCGGCGGTTGGTATTTTGACGGGCGGCGCCCCTGCCGTAGCAGGCTTGCCGCCGAGCAATTTGGACAAGAAACTCATGGTCTGATTGAATCCTCCGTGAGACAAATTAAAGTCCCGCTGGCGGGCCAGCAGGACTTTGAGCAGAGCGCCGGAACTGAAGCTCAGGCCGCTGCTTACGACTGGCTGGATGCCATGTGCAGGGACTGGGCGACTTCAGCCAGCTTTTCGGTTGTACGCTCAGCCATCGGGACATACGGCTGATAATCGGGGCCGATGTACTGTGCCCGAGGGCGGATCAAGCGGTTATCCGCGTATTGCTCGATCAGATGTGCGGTCCAGCCCACGATGCGGCTCATCGCGAAGATGGTCGTGAAGAGATCGAGCGGAATCCCGGCATAGTAGAGCACCGTGGCCGAATAGTAGTCCACGTTGGGCGCCAGCTTACGTTCGAGAAAGTGGGGGTGCGCGATCGCGCGCTGCTCGATGCGCAGGGCCATCTCATGCAGGTCGTGCTGGCCGACCGCGTGCCCCATCTCATCGGAGACGCGGCGCAGCACACGTGCGCG
Source organism: Candidatus Amarolinea dominans (assembly GCF_016704685.1). Lineage (NCBI taxonomy): Bacteria > Bacillati > Chloroflexota > Caldilineae > Caldilineales > Candidatus Amarolineaceae > Candidatus Amarolinea > Candidatus Amarolinea dominans. The sequence continues at coordinate 129,051 of NZ_JADIZS010000009.1, read as the reverse complement.
TGGGTCTTCGGTCTTGTAGACACGGTGCCCCATGCCCATGATGCGGCGATGTCCGGACATGGTGGCATCGAACCAGGCATCCACATGGGCCAGGCTGCCGATCTCGTCCAGCATATCCATCACACCCTGGTTAGCGCCGCCGTGCAAAGGCCCCTTGAGCGCGCCCAGGGCGCCGGTCACGGCCGCGTACATGTCGGCTTCGGTGCCGGCAATGACCCTGGCCGTGAACGTGGACGCGTTGAGACCGTGGTCAGCCAGCAAAACCAGGTACAAATCAACGCCTTTGACCCTCACCGGGTCGGGCTTGGCGCCGGTCAGCATATAGAGGAAATTCTCGGCGTGGCCCAGGGTCGGATTGGGCGCAATGATGTCAAGCCCGTTACGTACGCGATGGAAACCGGCGATGATAGAAGGAAACAGAGCCATCAGGCGCAGCGCCTTGCGCCGGTTAGCGCCTGGGGAATTGTTCTCTTCTTCGGGATCGCTCACAGAGAGGAGCGAAATCACCGTGCGCAGCATATCCATGCCAGAGGAAGTCGTAGGGAAGATCTTGAGAGCTGCCACGATATTATCAGGCAGCTTGCGCATCAAGGCCAGGTCGGCCATGAACTGCTCCAGCTGGGGCTGCGTGGGCAACTGACCATTCCACAGGAAATAGGCAACCTCCTCGTAGAACGAGTTGGCGGCCAGGTCCTCGATGGGAATGCCACGATAAGTCAGACGGCCGGCGGTTCCGTCAATGGAACTAATCGAAGTTGCCGCGGCAATAACACCTTCGAGGCCCTTGGCAACGGCTGCAACAACCGCAGCATCTTTTTCCGGCATACAGTCGCTCCTTTCATGAGTATGGGCACGGGGTGGGACAGGATGGGGATCAGGCACAATCATTATACCCGGCTGCTTGCGCGCTGTCAATTCGTTCTTTTGTGTCGTACCCTGAAAGCGTAGGTCGGGTGGCTGCAGGTGGTTGCCACGATCACGCACGCCGCGATCATGGGCTGAAGTTCGACCCTGTGGTGTGGCTGTCACCGGCGTAAAATTTGCTGTGACCGTGGAATGATGGTATACTGGCGGCCATTACGGGCGAGTAGCTCAGTCGGTCAGAGCGCACGGTTCACATCCGTGAGGTCTAGGGTTCGAGCCCCTACCCGCCCACAGAAAACCTCACAGGCAGTCTGCCTGTGAGGTTTTTGATTGCCGGCTACACTTCTCTATACTTCTCTATACCGATGCGTCGGCCAATCCAGCCAACCTTCCCGAGCATTCGATACACCTCCGCCGACCTGGCCGCGGCGACAGCCTGGGTGAAGCGGGCCGCGGCCAGGTGACGGCCGGCCGCGGCGTAGCGGTCGGCGGCCGCGGGGTCTCGCAGAAGGCGCAGGAGGGCGGCCGCAAGGGCCTCCGGATCACGCGCGGGCACGCGCAGGCCGTTAACGCCATCCTCGACCAGGTGTTCGGTGCCGCCAATGGTGGTGGTGACGACAGGAACGCCCGCGGCCAGGGCTTGCGCCAGGGCCACCGGCGAACTTTCGACCCACGAGGGCAGGGTGAATAGCGCGGCGCGGCCGTAAGCCGCCAGCAGCTCGGCGTGACCCAGGTAGCCGGGCAGGCTGATGTGCGCACGCAGGCCGAGGTCGTCAATGGTCTGCTGCACCTGCTGCCCGTAGGCTTGATAGATCGGCGTGACACCGCCGGCGATGACCAGGTGCGCGTCCGGCAGCTGACCGACCACTGTGCGCATGGCCTGCACCAACTCCAACACCCCTTTGCGATGGATGACCGAACCGACGAACAGGATGCGGTGCGACTGCGGCCGGCGATCGAGCGCGAAAAAGTCGTCGTGTACCGGATTTTCGATCAGGTGCAGCCGCGCCGGCGAGTGCGGGCGCACGAACTGCTCGACCCAGGGGCAGATGATGACCAGATCGGTGGCGCGGCGCAGGACGGCCAGTTCGGTGGCCCGCCAAATGGCCGTGCGCAGCCAGGCTTTCAGACGCCCGCCGCGCGCCTCGGCCGCAGCCTCGTGCGTGTTGATGCCATGTACCGTCACCACCGTCGGCGCGCCTGTGTCGAACGCGGCCAGCGGATAGGCCGCGGCCTGACCATGCGCATGAATGACATCCGGGGCGATCTCCTGCAAGCGCCGGCGCAGCGCCCAGCGGTCCACGGTGCGCATGGAAAGGGTGTGGGGAATACGCGACGCTGAGGGCAGATAGTGGATCGTCAACGGCCCGTCGCGCACGACCGCGCCGCGGGCCGCCGTGCCCTTGAACCACTTCTCACAGGTGACGACGTGCAACTCCAGGTCGGAATGCTGCTTGAGCGCGGCCAACGTGTAATACATCACCGCCTGGATGCCGCCCACCAGGTTCGGGGGATTCTCCGGATAATCGCCAATCACCGCCACCCGTAGGGGCGATCCCTTGCGGTCGCCCTCATGGCCGCCCCTGCCGTTGCCCGGCCGCGCAGGCGTCGGCCCTGTCTCTGGTGTCATCGTCATGCCGCTCCTTGTCCGGGCTGCATCGAGCCGGCGCAGGCCGGCTTCGCAAGGGTTGCCGCGGTTTCAACCGCCGGCACATCCACAAACGCCAGCGCGGCCAACACCCAAACGTACCACTGCACCGAGGTGTACTGCACAAAGTTGTCGGTGAGGCTGACGACGAGTCCGCCGACCACCACCGCGGCCAGCGCCAGTGCGTATGGATTGGTCGCGGCGCGGCGGGCGGCGGCGCCCAGCCAGCGCAGTTGCCAGCCGGCCCAGGCCAGCGCGCCCAGCGGCCCGGTTTCGATCAGCACCTTGAGATAATCGTTGTGCGGCGGGGCCACGTAGCGCGGGGGCAACACCTGCTCGACATAGATCGGAAAGGTTGACAGGCCGCGGCCAATGACTCGCGCCAGATCAATCAAACTCAGGCCCACCTGCCACAACTCCCAGCGCCAGGCCACAGAATCTTGTGCGTCCGCCGAAGTGAGGCGCTGGCGGATGGGCGGCAGGGCCAGCAGCAGCAGGGGCAGAACGATCGCCAACCACAGCCAGCGCGGCCGGCGGAAGGCCAATAGGACGATCACCACGGCCCATAATCCCAGCCACTGCGCGCGCGCCAGGGTCATCAGCAGGCCGCTGGCGGTCAGGGCCAGCATGAAGAAGGCAAACGGCCGCGCCGGCTGGCGAATGGCGGCAGGAGCGGCAGGAGCGGGCGCGGGCGTCAACCACAGGGCGCCGGCCAGGGCAACCACCACCAGCAGGAATGAGGCCAGGATGGCGGGATGGCCGAAGGTGCCCTGGGCGCGGTAGGCGTAGGCGGTGTCGGCCAGGCCGGTGAAGAAATAGCCGGTGCCGGTGGTCAGTTGGTAGAACTCCAGGGCGAGGGGCGCCAGGCTGGCCAGGAAAATCACCCACACCAGGGCCGGACGACGGGCAGGGTTAGCCGCCAACGGCCGCGCCAGCACGAAGAGCGCCAGCCCACTCGCCAGGCGCACCCATTCTTTCAGGGTTTCGAGCGGCGCCAGCGACACGGCCACGCCGGCCAGGCCGATCAAGAGCCAGGCGATGTACCAGCCGGCGCCGGGGATGCCCAGGATGATGTGGCCGCGGCCGGCGCGGTCGGCGATCAGCCAGCGGCGCAGGGCGTAGGCCAGTCCCAGGCCCAGGGTGAAGGAATTGAGCGCGCCGGCCAGGTTCATCTCCAGCGGCGTGCCACTGAACAGGGTGAACAGATCCATGATGCTGTCGGCTGCAGAGCGGATGAGCAGCAGAGGCAGCACCAGGGCAGCCGCGTCAACAGACACGGCCAGCCACACGCCGACCAGGGCTGCCAGCAGAACGATGGCCAGCGGGGGAAGCACGATGCTGACCACGCCGGCCAGGACGAAGAGGAGTACGGCGACGATCCAAAAGCGCCCGCCGAATGAATTCGGGGCGAAGCGCCCGCCGAATGAATTCGGGGCGAAGGGGCGTTCCGCCGCCAGGTCGGCCTGCGCCGACCGGCCGCGCGTCCACGCTCGTCTGCGGCCTGGCCGGCTCACAGGTACCCAAGCCCGCGCAGGCGTTCCTGCAGATCGGCAGTTTCAGCGTCGTTGAGCGCAGCCTGGCCGGCTGACTCAGCGGCGGGCGCGGGTGCTTGCCGGCGCACCGGGGCCGTACTTTGCAGCAGTTCGGTGAGCGCCCGGCCCTGCATGGTTTCCGGCACGGCCAGGCCCAAGCTGTGCAACACAGTGGGCGCCACGTCAATCAGGCGCGGCGTGGGGCTGAGCGGGCGCGCCGCCCTGGCCTGGGCGGCGATGCCGGCGCCCCAGGCCAGCAGCATGCCGGTCAGGGCATGATCGCCGCTGGCCCAGCCGGTGCGCGTGAAGAGGCCCGGCGTCTGCAGGTTGCCGGCAAAGGGCGGGTTGAGCCAGAAGAGCAGGTCGGGCAGCAGATCGGGTTGGGCGAGCGAGGTCTGCCCGGCCATCTGTTCGGCCAGGCGCACCACGCCGCCCACGAGCGGCTGCCCGTCGAAGCGGGCCGCGGCCAGCGCCTGTTCGATCTCGGTCAGCAGGCGCTCCGCGGCCGGGCCGGGGGTCACGATGCCGTGCGGGTCGCGGCCGGCCAGGTTGAGGCGAATGCCCTGTTGAGTGTTCCACGGGCAGAAGGCCAGCGTGTGCGCCCAATCGGTGGCGCCGCCGGGCGTCATGAAGCCGGCAAAGCGCGAAACATCCTTGACCAGGCGGCGGCGCCAGTGCTGCACGAGCGGCGTGTCCAGGCGGCGCAGCAGGCCAGTCAAGCGACCGCGGCCGGCCTGGCTGCGATACCAACCGTGCTGCGCCAGCCATTCGTTGACGCGGAACTGCCAGACCGCGGCCTGAAAGCCGTGATCGGACAGGATGAAGACGGTGGTGTCAGCCCCGGCCAGGGCGATGGTGCGGGCCACGGCCTGGTCGAGCGTGCGCCAGTAGGCCTCCCAGGCCGGCTGCAACTGCGCGGCCAGCCGTGCATCCGCCGCAGGGTGCGTGGGATCGAGCATCCACCACAGCGCGTGCAGCAGGCGATCAGGCGAGATGTAGGCCACGGCCAGCACGTCGAGCGCGTGACGAGCCGTCAGGCGCTCCACCAGGCGCACGCGGGCCTGCGTCATCTGGGTCAGTTCGGCCAGCAGCGCGTCCGGGCGACCCGCGTACAGTTGCCATTCCAGGTCGAGGCGGTAATCGGGCACGGCCTGGCGGATTTCTGCGGCCAGCGCCGGCGGGTGCGTGAAGGGCGGCTGCTCCAGGCTCAACATGCCGCTGACCTGGAACGGCTGCACCGGGTCAGGCGGGTAGGTGACGGGAAAATTGATCGCGCCCACGGCCAGGCCGCCGCGGTTGAGCCAGGCCCACAGGGTGCTGCCGGGCGCGGGTTTGGCATGGCGATAGCGGCCATCGGGCTGGCGGGCCAGGAAATCGAACACGCCATGCACCGCGGGCTGCTGCCCCGTCATGAACGAGGCCCAGGCCGAGGCCGATTGCGTGGGCAGCACGGAGAGCAGCGGCGCGGGAACGCCCTCACGCCGCAGCCGCGCCAGCGTGGGCAGCAGCCCCGCGGCCAGCAGAGGCTCCAGCAAGGGCCAATTCAGGCCATCGAGGCCGATGATGAGTGTGTGCATGGGTGGTTATGCCATTCCTGGCTGTTGGGATTGAATAGAGGTGTGACGTCGCCGCTCAGTGGATCACGCGCTTCGGTTCGTGCGCCCTTGAACTCGTTGCAGCGATAGCAAGCCAGGCAGAGGTTGGTGCTGTCCGATGCCCCACCGGCCGCCAGGGGGATGATGTGGTCCATCACCATGGCGACGCCAGCCCATGCTGGGCTGCGACAGTAGCTGCAGCGATGGCCGGATCGCGCAGCGACGGCCCGGCGCAGCGCAGAGGAAAGCTTACGGCGCGTCGGCACGGGTGGGCATCATAGAGGAAATTGGCAGGGTATGGCCGCGCCACTTCAACAAAGCGAGGGCGTAGGAGCGCCGCACGACGAACCGGTCGGTTGCGGCCCGCAGGCGCGCCAGTTCTTCGCGTTCAGCATCGGTCAACGTGTTGGCTTCGTTCTTGCGCAAAAGGCGCCGATGTCGCCGCCACGGATCGGACGGCAGTGAATCCAGCGCGATCCTCCAGAGTTGCTCGTCGCTCAAATTCGACCAGACGGCCAGTTCGTCTTGGAACTCGGCCGGCAGATCGTCCACGGCCGGAGGCAGATTGCCGCGTATCGTTTGGGATGCGACTTCTTCCAGCGGACGTCGCAGCGCGGTTGCCATCCCCTGCAGCCGCCGGTAGGATTCCTCAGGCAGGCGAAGTGTAATCGTCTGTAATGTCATCCAAACCTCATTTCTGAACCACCCGCACCCCGAAAAAGTTAAGCCTAGTATCGCGCCGTGTGGGACGCGTGTCAAGAACCGTGCAGAGATCAGAGATTCGAGATCAGAGATCAGAGATCAGAGATCGGGTACGTGGAGGACGAGAGTTCGCCAATCCCTCTCCCTCTCCGCTTCTCCGCTTCTCCCCTTCCCCTTCTCCCCTCTCCCCTTCTCCCCTTCTCCCCTTCTCCCCTTCTCCCCTCCCTTCTCCCCTTCTCCCCTTCTCCCCTTCTCCGGTCTCCGATCACCCCCCCCTCCCCATCAGTTTCACGAAGTCCTGCGCGAGGGTGGGATCGGCGGGGGGGTAGAAGATCCAGATGCCGTCGAGCTCGGTTGCCAGGGGCACAAGCGCGGTCACGAACGCGTCCACGGAATCGCTGCAGCGGTCTTCGGCGCAGCCGATCATGGCCCAGACCTGAACGGCTGGGTTGATGGCCTGCGCGGCCGGTCTCGCCTGGCGCAGCAGGCTGGCGAAGGAGGCGGGGTCGTCCACCGACTTCTGCGCTTCGACAATCAGGATGTCGGCATAACGAGCCGCGTCCACGCCCGACCCCGGCTTGAGATTGCGACGGCCGCCAATGTTGCCGAGATTGTCCACAAAGCGATAGGCGGGCGCCGCCACCATCAGTTTTTTGCCAAAATGATCGGCCAACGTGCGCACGCGGCCAAGAAAGGCCGACGGATCAGGGACGTCCGCCTCCGGCAGAGCATGGGCTTCGATGCTCAGCGTGAAGAACGCGCAGCGATCCAGATCGGCCTGCGGGACCACAGCCAGCAGTTCGTCCGGCGTGTAGGCGTCCAGCCGCGGCAGGTGCAAGGCGCACTGCGCCTGACCCGCCTGCGCCGCCAGTCCCACGTTGGCCGCCGTGACTTTGATGATGTCCTGCGCCTGCAGGAGCGGCGCCAGGCCGGCCACCGTGGCCGGATTGACGGCCAGGCCGATGGGCAAATGCTGCAAGGGCGTCAGATCAACGGCAGCCGTTGGCGTTGACTCATCCGCAGGCTGGGGCGATGGCCCGACCTGGGCGGTGGGGCGCAATTCGGCGGATGGCGGCACAGGAGTCACTCTCGGCGGCCGCGGCATGGCCCGGCACGCGCTCAGCGTCAGCACCAAAACCGCCAGCACCCAAAGCGAAATCCCCAACACCCCAACGGAGGCAACCTCGCGTACCCTCCGGGTACGCATTGCGCTTTCTGCGTACCCTCCGGGTACGCATTGCACTTTTCACTTCCTCCCCTTTTCACTTTCTCACTTTCTCCCCTTCTCCGCCTCCCCCTCTCCGCCTCTCCGCCTCTCCGCCTCTCCGCCTCTCCCCTTCTCCTCTCACCGCGTCACCTCCACGCGCACCAGGTAGGGGGGCGGGAAATTGCCGGTGATGTCCACCGCGGTCAGGCGCAGGGTGTAGACGCCCGGCGCCAGGCCCGCGGTGTTCCAGGTTGCCAACAGCCCGCGGTTGACCGGGGTCGGTGCATTGACCAGCAGGTTCCAGTCGGTTGGCGCCTCGCCGGCGCCCCACTCGATCTTGTAATACTGGAAGTTCTCGATGGCGGCCGTGCCAATGATGCGAATGGAGGCGATCTGCCCGCTGACGCGCGCGCCGGCCGCGGGCGATTCGATCGTCACCAGGTTCAACCGCTGCAGCGAAGCCTCCGCCTCCAGCCGCGCGTCGCTGGCCGTTTGGGCCATCAACGCCAGGTAGTGCTGCCAGGCCGCGGTCGCGGCCTGACCGTCGCCGCGGCGTTGATAGTAACGCGCCAGGGCAAAATAGGGATCGGCGTACTCCGGGTAGCCCACCAGCAGCGCTTCGTTATGTCGAATCGCCGGCTCGATCTGATCGAGCGCCTGGTAGATGCCGGCCAGAATGGCGTGAATCCAGGCCGGCTGACCTTCCTGCGCCAACTGCGCCTCGTAGCGGGCGGCGTAATCGGGCAGGGCGCGCCAGCCCTTGAAGATGGCAACCAGGGCATTGACCGCATTCATGCGCCGCGGGTCGCGCTGCAGGGCCTGTTCGTAGAGGCTGACGGCTTCCTCCAGCTTACGCTGCTGGCGCAGGACATTGCCGGCCGCCTCCCAGGGCCAGCCTGCGCCGGGGTTGAGCTGCTGCGCCTGCTCGAACTGCGCCAGCGCGTCGTCGTAGCGCTTGTCCTGGCGATAGAGGTTGCCCAGGGCGATGTAACCTGCGACGTTGCCCGGTTCGGCCTGAATCGCGGCCTGGAACGCGGACATGGCCGCGGCCGGGTCGTTTTCAGCCAGGTAGGTGTTGCCGCTCAACACCAGGGGTACGGCCGCGCTGCGATTGAGCGCGGCGGCGCGTGCGTAGACCGCGCGTGCGCCGGTGTAGTCGCCGCCCTGCGCCAACGCCTGCCCCAGTTGGATGGCCCCCACCAGGTTGAGCGGATCCGCCTTCACCGCGGCCTGGAACAAGATCAACGCCTCGGCCGGCCGGCCCTGCAACTGCGCCAGGGTGCCCAGGCGAGCCAGGGGTGTGGCCTGCCCGGCGTCCAGGGCCAGCGCTTGCTCGAAGCGCGCCTGTGCGCCGGCCGCGTCGCCGGCGGCCCAACGCACATCTCCCCAGGCGATGTAAAGGCCGGCATTGCCCGGTCGCAACGCGGCCGCGCGGCGCAGGGTGGCCTCGGCCGCGGCCAATTGGCCGTCGGCCTGCTGGGCGCCGGCCAGGCCCACGAGCGCGGCCTGGTTCCCCGGCTGTAGGTCGAGGCCGGCCTGGTACGCCGCGAGGGCTTCCGCCAGGCGGCCGCGGCGGCGGTAGGCATCGCCCAACGCGACGCGTGCCGCGGAGGAGGTTGGCTGTCGGGCGACGGCGGCCAGATGGGCGGCCAGGCCCTCATCGCCGCGGCCCAGGGCGAGCAGGGTCTGATCCAGCCCGGTCAGCGCCGGGGCGTAGAGGTCGGCCGGGCCGGCGGGGGGGCGATTTTCTGCGGCAACGCCGGTCTGGCGATAGAGCGAAAGCGCCTGTTCCATCTCGCCGCGCCCGCGCCGCGCGTTGGCCTGCGCGGTCAAGCCAGCGGCGGCGGCGGATGGCAGGCGGGCCGCGGCCTGATAGGACGCGAGCGCGGCCGGCGTATTGCCCTGCGCTTCGAACCATTGTCCCAGGGCCAGCAGGCCGCTGGCGTTGCCGGCATCCGCGGCGATGGCGGCTTCATAGGCCGCCTTGGCGCGGCGGGCCGCGTCGGCTTGATCTTGACGCCGCAGCAGGTTGCCCTGGCTGACCAGCAGCGCCGGCGTGTTCGGCGCCAAGCGCAGGCCCTGCTGCAAGGTGGACGACGCGGCCGCGGGTTGGCCCTGCGCCAGTTGCAGGCTGCTCAGGCTGACGTAGTTCCCGCTGTAAAGCGGATCGGCGCCGATACCGGTGCGGTAGAGGCGCGCCGCCTCGTCCAATTTGCCCTGGTTGCGCATCAGATCGCCCAACGTGGCCCAGGCCCAACCAGAGGCTGGGCCGCGTGCGGCGGCCGCGCGACCGGAGCGCAGCGCCGCGTCGGCCTGTCCGGCCATCTCTGCGGTGCGCGCCTGGGCAATGAGCGGCGCGGGGTCGCTGGCATCGAGCGCGGCGGCTGTCTGCAGCAGCGCCTGGGCCTCGTCGAAGCGGCCCTGCTCAGCCAGGAGCGCGGCCAGGGCCGTGTACGCGCCGAGGTAGGTCGGTTCCACCGTGATGGCGGCGCGATAGACGGCCTGGGCCTGGGGGATGTCACCCTGGCTGCGGTAGGCGTTGCCCAGGCTGGTGCGTACCCAGCCGGAGGTGGGCGCGGCGAGGGCGGCCGCGGCCAGGTGCGCCTGGGCGGCGGCCGTTTGACCCTGGCGTTCGGCTACCTGCGCGAGGGCAATGTAGGCGGCGGGGCCGGTGGGGTTGAGGGCCAGGCTGCGCGTGAAGGCGGCCGCGGCTGCGGGTAAATCGCCCTGGGTCAGCTCGAATTGACCGGCGGCCAGGGGCGCGGCGCTGTCAGCAGGGTCAGCGGCCGCGGCGCGGGCGAAGGCGGCGCGGATGGCAGGGGCCGAGGTTTCCAGTTGGGCAAGCGCCAGCCAGGGCGCGGCCGACAGCGGTGCGATGGCGATCGCCTGCGTGAGCGTCTGCCGGGCCTCTTCCGCCTGACCCTGCTGCCGGTAGAGGGAGGCCAGCGCCAGCGCCGCGCTGACGTTGCCCGGTTGCCGGCCGCGGATGTCCACCAGCACAGCCGCGGCCGCGGCCGGTTGGGCCAACGTTTGGTAGAGATCGGCCAACGCGACGGCGACGATCACATCGCCGGGCCGGTGGTTCAACGCCGCGGCCAGGCGGGTCAACGCGGCGGTTGGCTGCCCAGCGCGTGACCCGGCCTGGGCCAGGGCAACAATGGCCGGCGCATAACCAGGCGCGAGGGTCAACGCCTGGGTAATGAGGGCAATGTAGGCGGCGGGGCGATTTTCGGCGGGTACGCCGGTGGACTGCGTGATGTCGGCCAGGGCAATCAGCACGTCGAGCGCGCCCGGCGTGGTTTGCAGGGTCTGGGTGAGGACGGTGACGGCCAGGTCGGGCCGATTTTGCTGGCGCCAGGCTGCGGCGCGCGCCAGGGCGATGGCGGTGTTCGCGGGTTCGCGGGCCGCCGCCTGCTCGAGCGCGGTCAGCACCTGCGGCCAGGCGCCCTGACGTTGGTAAAGCGCGGCCAGCCCCAGGTAGGGCGCGGCGCGCGCACGGTCGAGCGCTGCGGCATGAGCGTAGACCGCGGCCGGTTCGGCCGGGACATCGGCCAACGGGGGCAAGCGGCCCGCGGCCAGGCCCTGCGCGTAGGCCAGCCAGGGCGCGGGGTCGGTGGGGTCGGCCTGCATGGCCTGGCTCAACGCCTGGGCGGCCAATGTACGCTCGCCCGCGGCCAGCCACGCCTGCGCCAGCCCCATCCAGCCGTCAGCGCGGCTCTGATCCAGGGTGACGGCCTGCGAGAAGGCGGCGCGGGCGTTGATGGTGTCGGCGCCGCCCAGGTACCATTGCCCGACGGCCAGTTGCAGGCCCAGGTCGTTGGGGGTCTGCGCCTGCCCCTGCTGCAGCGTTTGCCAGGCGTGCGCTCTCTCCCCCTGCGCCAGATACCAGTTTGCCAGGGCGATGTAGGCGTCCGCATTCTGTGGCGCCCGCGTCATAGCCAGCGTGTAGGCGGAGGTTGGAGACCGGAGACCGGAGACCGGAGATTGGAGATCATCCGCCTTCCACAAATGGTCTTGCAGGAAGTTGCCAAGGGCGATGAGGGGGACGGCGGCGGCGGGGTTGTTGGCGATGGTTTCTTGCAGGAGGGTCAACGTTTCGGTGATGCGGCCCTGACGGGTCAGGAGGTCGGCCAGGGTCACGGCGACCGCGGCGTTGGTGGCATCGAAGGCGAGCGCGCCGCGTAACACCGTTTCGGCGTCGGCGCTCTGCCCTTGCCGCTGCAGGGCCTGGCCGAGCACGAGCGCGGCGCCGCCGAATGCAGGATTGACCTGGAGGGCCTGGCGCAGATGGGCTTCGGCCGCGCTCGTTTCACCCTCGCTCAACTCGCGGCCGGCCAGGGCGGTCAGCGGCCAACCGAGGCTGGGGTTGCGGCGGACGGCCTCTTGCAACCGCGCCTGGGCGGCCTGTGGATCGCGCCGGCCTTCCAGATTGGCGAGCGCAATCAGGAGGCCAGGGTTGGCGGGGTCGAGCTGCACCGCGGTCTGCAGGCGAGCGATGGCCTGCGGCAGATGGCCGGCCCGGCGATCCAGCTCGGCCAGCGCCAGGCTGGCGGCGGAGCTGGCTGGGTTGAGGATCAGAGCCTGTTCGAGCAGGGCGCGGGGGGAGAGGAGATCTGAGACCGGAGACCGGAGATTGGAGAAGGGGAGAAGGGGAGAAGGGGAGAAGGGGAGAGCGGAGAGCGGAGATTGGAGATTGGGAAGCGGCGAATTCTCGTCACCCACGTACCCGATCTCTGATCTCTGATCTCGAATCTCTGCCCTCAGACCAGCCAATGCGACGAGCAGGTCGGGGGAGCCGGGCAGGCGCTGGTGCGCGTCGAGCAGCAGGGTGAGGGCCGGGGTGATCTGGCCCTGGGCCTGGAGAGCTTCGGCCTGGGCGATGATGACGGTCGGATTCTGGGGTTCGAGGTCGGCGGCCTGGGCGAAGGCGGCCTGTGCGCCTTCGGGGTCGGCGCTGCGTTGGCGCCAGGCGGCCAGGGCCAGCCAGGGCGCGGCCTGCGAGGCGTCGCGCTGGCTGGCCTGCTGGTAGGCGGCGGCAGGATCAAGAACGACATTGCCGATGGGGAGAGATGCCGTCAGGGGAACTGTGCTGGCAGGCCGATTTTCGGTGCGAACGTCGGCCGGGAGCGTTGCGAGCAGGTTGCCAGCCAGGAGCCAGACGGCGCTGCTGGTGGGGATGGCCTGGGAGGCCTCGGTCAGCACGGCCAGGGCCTGGCTGCGGTTGCCGGCGGCCAGCCAGGCCTGGGCCAGGCCCAGGGGTGCGCTTTCCAGGGTGTGATCGAGCTGCTGCGCCTGGATGAAGGCGTCCTGCGCTTCGTCATAGCGGCCGCCGTGTAGATACCACTGCCCCAGCGCGCTCTGCACGGCGGCGTCGGCCGGCGCAATCTGCGCCGCGGCCTGTAAGACGGCCCACGCGGCCTCACGCTCGCCGCGGGCCAAATAAGCGGCAGCCAGGGCGGTGTAGCCGGCGCTGTAGAGCGGCTCGACGACCAGCGCCTGCTTGAACGCGGCTTCGGCCTCAGACCACGCGCCCTGGCTGCGCAATGCGCCCGCCAGCGCGACGCGTGCCCAGGCCGAGGCCGGGTTGAGCGCCACGGCGCGTTCCTCGTCACCCACGTACCCGATCTCTGATCTCTGATCTCGAATCTCTGTCCTGATCCCGGAGACCGACGCCAGGCCGATGTACGCGGGGATGAAGGTTCGATCGGACGCGAGCGCGGCGGCGAACTGTTCGGCCGCGGTGGGCCGGGGATCGCGCTGGCGGGCGGCCAGGTTGCCCAGGGCTACGTAAAGCTCCGGGCCAGGTGCGGCCTGCAAGCCCTGCGCCAGAACCGCGGCCGCCTCTGCGGGCTGTCCGCTGACGATCAGAGCGTCGGCCAACGCCAGGTAAGCATCCTGAAAGCCGCCGGCCACACCGATGGCCTGGCGATAGGCGGCCAGGGCGCCTGGCAGGTCGCCTTGACCACGGCGCACGTTGCCGAGCAGAACCCAACCCCCACCGGAGAGGGGCGCGGCGTTGACCGCGGCCTGGGCTACGGCCAGGGCCTGTGTCCGATCACCGCGCTGGGTGAAGAGCAAGGCCAGGTTGGTCGCCGCGCCGGACGCAGTTGGATCGAGGGCCAGGGCAGCCTGGTAGGTGGCTTGCGCGGCCTGGAAATCGCCGCGGCTGCGCTCCAGGTCGCCGCGCGCGCTGAGCAGGGCTGCGGAGGCGGGATTGGCCTGCAGACCAGCGGCCAGCAGGGCGATGGCGGCGTCCGCGTCGCCCTGGGAGGCAAGAAGCTGCGCCAGGGCGATGAAGGCGCCGACATAGGTTCGATCTGCGGCGATGGCGCGGCGGTAATGAGTCTGTGCGGCGCTGGTGTCGCCGGCGCGGGCATGGGCCGAGGCCAGGGCGGAAAGCGCCCAGGCGGAATAAGGCGCAGCGCGTACGGCCGACTGGTATTCGGCCAGGGCGCGGGCCGGCTCTCCTTGCCGCATGAAGACGCGTGCCAGGTTGACATGCGCGCCGACGTTGCGGCTGTTGATCTCGATGGCCCGCCTGTAGGAAACCACGGCCTGCGCAAGCTGGCCGGCTGCCTGCTGCATGTCACCCAGGGTCTGGAAAGCCTCATCCGCGCCGGGCGCGGCGACCGCGCTGGCGTCTACGCCCTGCTGCGCGGTGGTGAGCGCGTCGGCCAGGCGACCTTGATTCTGAAGGAAACGGGCCAGGGCGGCAAAGCCATCCGGCGCGTGCGGAGCCGCGACTACGGCCCGGCGATACCAATTTTCGGCTTCCTGCGTCGAGGCCAGGCTGACGGTGAGCGTCGAGGTGAGCGAAATGGCAGGCGCTGGATAGGCCGCGCCGGACGTCGGCGCGGCATCGGCGCCTTGCAGAGCCAGGTTGCCCAGGGCGATGTAGGCGCGGGCATCTTGCGGCGCGAGGCGGATCACCTCCTGGAAATGCGCCCTGGCCTGCTCGGGTTGACCTTGCGTTTGGGCGAGTTGACCCCAGGCCAACAGGGTGTCCACCGGACTGACGAGGCGCGCCTGCTGTACGTTGACCGCGCGGCGGTACCAGGTCTCCGCCTCGGTGTAGCGACCCTGGCGATGGTAGACCACAGCCAGGCCGCTGTAGCCGTCTGGCTCGGTGGGGTCAATCGCCAGCGCACGCCGAAAGATGGCTTCGGCCTCAGTCAGGCGGCCGCGATCGCGCAGCAGGTTGCCCAACGGGGTCAGAAGATCGAGATCGTTGGGCGAGAGGCGCAGGGCGCTCTCATACGCCTGCACGGCCGGCTCGGTCAGGCCTTTGCTGCCCAGCAGCGGCGCCAATTGGTTGAAATAGGTGAGGGTGCCTGGCGGGACCGCGGCCCCGATCGCGCTGGCATAGGCCGCGGCGGCTGCGTCTGGCCGGTCGAGCAGCAGCGCCAGATCGCCCATCTCCTGAAACCACTCGCCGTGCGTGCTGTCAGCGGCGACCGCGCGGGCGTAGAGGGCCAGGGCATCCTCCGGTTTGGCCTGGGCCGCGGCGATGCGGGCCAGGTTGGCGAGGATGATCGGAGATTGGAGACCGGAGACCGGAGAAGGGGAGAAGGGGAGAAGGGGGGGAGAAGGGGAGAGGGAGAAGGGGGAGAAGGGGAGGGGGGGAGAGCGGAGACGGGAGGGGAGAAGGGGAGAAGGGGAGAAGGGGAGACCGGAGAGCGGAGAAGGGGAGAAGGGGAGAAGGGGAGACCGGAGACCGGAGAATTCTCGTCTTCCGAGTACCCGGTCTCTGATCTCTGATCTCGAATCTCTGTCCCCAGACCGGCGGCCTGAACGAGGGCGTCGCGCGCCGCGTCGAGGTCGGAGAGGGCGAACAGGGCTTGGCCGAGGCCGTACCAGGCGATGGCGGAGTTTTCTGCGGCCAGGGCGCGGCGGAAAGTGGCGGCGGCTTCGGTCCAGCGCTGCTCAGCAAGCAGGGTGTTGCCGGTGATGACGAGCGACGGCGCGGTGGGGGAGATGACGCGGTAAAGCTCGAAACCGTCGCCGGCAAAGAGGCGCGTGACCTGCAAGTCCGGGGCGGCGGGGCTGCTGGCGGCCAGGGTGCGCAGTTGCCAGGCCAGTGTACGCGCGTCACGCAGCAGGATGAGATCGGTATGATAGCGGGCCAGCGTGTCGAGCAGCGGCCCGTCCACGAAGCGGGCGCGGGTGAAGGCGTCCACATCCTGGGCGCGCTGAATGGCTTCGGCCTGACGTGCGGCCGGGAATTCTTCACTCGTGGTGGTGTAACGGTGGGCGACGACGTAGCGACGACTGACCGCAGCGGGGATGACCTGGTTGGTCGCATAGTCGCTGAGGATGACGGTGTCATCGGGCAATTGCCGCAGCGCGGTCACGACCGAGGCGGGCAGGTTACGCGGCACGTCGAGCGTCGCCGCAAAGGTCTGCATGCGTCCCTGGATGGCCGGCAGGCTGAGGAGGGTCAGGAGGATGAGGAGGGCGGAGGGAAGGAGACGGGAGATTGGGGACCGGAGACGGGAGACCGGAGATTGGAGGCCAAAGAACAGCGCGCTGCCCAGGATGAGGGCGATGGGCAAGGGCCAGGTGAAGCGGTAGAGCATCCAGGGCGTCACCACGCGGCCGACGAGGGGCGCCAGCCAGGGGGTGAAGGCGATCAGCAGAAAGGGGACGGTGGTGGCCAGGATGAAGCGCGCCAGGGGGCTGCGGCGCACGCGCAGGAGAGCCAGCGGCGCGAGGAGCAGCGCCAGGAGGGTGCCGGCGTCCCAGAGCAGGTCGGGGTGGCTCATGTAGCTTTGCGGGCTGAAGATCAGGAGGCCCTGGCCGTTGATCTGGCTCCACAGACGGTAGAGCAAGAAGGGGTTGGGCGCGCCCGGCGGCGGGGTGACGATGGACGGCTGCGGGCCAGGCATCTGCAGGGCATCCTGCCAGACGAACGGCAGGACGAGTTCGGGCGCCTGTTGCAGCGGCAGGTTGGCAAACGACGCAGGGAAGAGATAGGCGGAACGGGTTTCTGCGACCTGTTGGCGCAGCAGGAAGGGGACGATCAACAGGGCCAGGACGATGGCGCCCACACCGAGGCTGCGGCGCAGGCTGGCCCAACTGGGACGCACCAACCAGGTCAGGCCGGCCAGCGTGCTGGCAGCCACCGCAAAGAACGCGGTATCAATGGGGTGGATGATGAGGGGCAGGCTGCCGAGCGCGGCCAGGAGCAGGTCGCGCGGGGGGGAGAGATGATTCAACGCAAAGGCGCGAAGGCGCGAAGACGCAGAGGAGTTCAACGCAAAGGCGCGAAGGCGCGAAGGCGCAGAGACGGATTGGTCTCCGTCAACCTGCTTTAGCAGGTTTGGCGTATCAGACGCCGAATTCATTCGGCGGGTATCAGACGCCGAATTCATTCGGCGGGTATCAGACGCCGAATTCATTCGGCGGTTCTGCAAGGCGCGGTGGACGAGGGCCAATGCCACGGGCAAGACCACGAACAGGAGCATGAACTTATCGGAGACGATGCGGCGGAAGAAGGCGTAGGCCAGGTTGCCGTGGCGGTGAAAGGGCGCGGCCAGGAAGAAGAGCACCTGGAAGCTGGTGAGAAACAGGGCCAGGTCCTGGCGCCGGGTCAGTTGTTTGACCAGGGTGTAGAGCGAGGCCAGGGCGCTCAGGACGAGGAGCGCAGGCAGATAACGGCCCAGGGTGTCGCCCAGGTCAGCGCCGCTGAGACGGGCCAGGAAGGCCGGAATGATGCCCCAGGGGTTGAGCGCGGCGCGCGGCGGCACGGGCAGGCCTGTGCCAAAGAGAGGATCGAGGCCGGTCAGCGGCTGATCGTCGAAAACGGGGCGCGTGAAGCCCAGGTAAGCGATCTGATCACCGTCCAAACCGCCGCGGCTGGCGATCAACGCCGCGGCGACGAGGGCCGCGAGGAGGAGGAGAGATTGGAGGCCGGAGACCGGAGAAGGGGAGAAGGGGAGAAGGGGAGAAGGGGAGAGGGGGAGAGGAGGAGAAGGGGAGAAGGGGAGATTGGAGGCTAAAAAGCGGCGAATTCTCGCCTTCCACGTACCCGATCTCTGATCTCCGATCTCAGATCCCTGACCTCTGGAAAGCATCACCAGAACGAGGGTCAGTCCGCTGAAGATCCATTGAAATGCGCTGAGGTTGAGATGAAGGGCCAGGGTGGCGCTGGCCGGGAGGATGAGAAGCGCCAGGCTGAAGGGAAAGGCCAGGCCCAGGCGTTCCAACGGATCAAGCGTTGAGTCAGGAAGCAGCCGGCGCGTCAACAGCCAGCCGGGGAAAAGCAAAACCAGCCCATAGGCCAGGCCAACGGCAACCGCGGGCGGCAGCCATGTGAGCATGTGCGCAAGGGTTGAGAGAAGCAGCAAAAGGGTCAGGATAGCGCTCACAGGCGGCGTTTAGCCTTCCTCTGCTTCCTGTCCGATCAGTGCCCGGCGCAGGGTGGTGGCCAACGCCTCGAAGTTGAAGGGCTTTTGCAGCCAGGCGGCCATGCCCAGGGCCAGCAGGGACTGCCCCTCGGCTTCGACGGGATAGCCGGTCATGGCAACCACTTTGATGCCCGGACGCACGGCCCGCACGGCCTGAAGCAGCTCAACCCCGCCCATCCTGGGCATGACCAGGTCGGTCAGCACGAGTGCGATCTGGGCCGGGTCGCGAGTGAAAATTTCCAGCGCGGCCTGGCCGTTGGCTGCTTCCAGGACGTTGTAGCCCAGGGCATCCAGGGTGTCGCTTATGACCTCGCGCGCAGTCGCTTCATCTTCGACGAGCAGGATGGTTTCATGGCCCCCGACCAGCGGCTCCTGCGCGGCGCTGTCAGCGGCCGGTGCGGCCAGCGTGACCACGAGCGGCAGGTAGATGACAAACGTGGCGCCCTGACCGGGCCGGCTTTCCACGGTGATGAAGCCATCGTGCTGGGCCACGATCCCGTAAGCCTGGGCCAATCCAAGCCCGGTTCCTTTTCCACGCTCTTTGGTGGTGAAAAACGGCTCGAAGATGTGCGGCAGAGCCGCGGCCGGAATGCCGGGGCCGGTGTCGCTGATCGCCAGGCGTAACCATGCGCCCGGGGTCAGTTCGGGCAACGGCGGCGGCGCGCCGGCCGCCACGTCCACGTGACTGAGCTTGAGACGCAGCACGCCGCCCTGGGGCATGGCGTCGCGTGCGTTGATGGCCAGGTTCATCAGGACCTGCTGCAAGCGTGTGGGATCGCCGTTGACGATGTACTCCGGGCCATCGTAGTTCAGCCTGATCTGGATGTTCTCCGGCAAGGTGCGTTCCCACAGGTTGACCAGTTCTTTCATGAACGGCAGGAGGTCCACCGCGCTGCGTTCCATGGCCGAGCGCCGGCTGAAGTCCAAAATCTGCTGGATGAGCCTGGACGCGTGGTTGGCCTGTTGGCTCATGGTAACGAGCCGCTGGCGGTCACGTTCGGCCAGGGGGGCACGCATCAGTATCTGTGAGTAGAGGGTGATGACGCTGATGATGTTCTTGAAATCGTGCGCAATGCCCGCGGCCAGTTGGCCGATGGCGGCCAGGTGTTCCTGCTGCTGCACGCGGCTGAGAACGGCGCGTTCCTGCGTGACGTCGCGCAGGATCAAGACCCAACCGTCAGCGCCGGGCGTGGCGTCGCCTGGCGCGCTGTGCAGCGGGCAGGCCATGACCTCGAAAACGTGATCGGCGTGGGTCAGTTCGTGGGCCAGTCCGCTGTCGGGCGTCTGCAGCAGGGCCTCGATGGACTGTCCGGCCAGGGCCAGCAAACGCTGCTCGGGCAGCCACGACGCCAGCAGCGCCAACGCCTTGTCCGCGCCGGGGTTGGACAACACCACGCGCAGGTTGGTGTCCAGCAGGAGGATGCCATCGGGCACGGTGTTCATGATGGCCCGCACCTGCGCGGCGTAGGCTGCCAACTGATCGTTCAAGGTGACGCGCTGCAAGGCGCGGGCTACCATATCGGCAATGGCAACAAGGGTGCGCAGATCGGCCGAGCCGATAGGTGCGGCGCGGCCGATGCTCAAGACGCCAACCGGCGTTTCGTCGGCGATGAGCGGCGCCGCGGCCACCCACTCCGGCCCTTTGAACAGGTCGGGACGAGCCAGGCGGCTGTCGGTGCGCACATCGGGGCTGACGTAGGGCTGCCCGCTCGCCAGCACCTGCCCGCTGATGCCCGCACCGGGCGCCAACTGCATCCCCGTGGCCGCGGCCCAGGTTCCGGCCGCCAGCTCCACCGTCAGACTCTTGGTGCCCGGGTCATAGATCGAAAGGGATGCGCCGCGAGCCTGGAAGAGCGCCAGGGCTTCGCCCACCACGATTTCGATCATCTCGGCGCGGGTGCGCGCACCTCGCAGCACGGTGCTCATGCTGGCAATGGCGGCCAACTCTCGTTCGCGCTGTTTGGCCTGGGTCACATCGCGGCCAATGCCGATGTAGGCGATGGGCCGACCTTGCTCGTCGCGCACCGTGGAGATGGACTGATAGGAATGCCACAGGTCGCCATTCTTGCGCCGATTGACGATCTCGCCGGTCCACGAGCCTTGCGCCAAAATGTCGCGCCACATGTTTTCGTAGAAGGATGGCGTGGAGTGCGGTGAGCGCAGCAGACTGGGTTTTTGCCCGATGGCTTCTGCGCGCGTGTAGCCGGTCAGGGTCTCGAAGGCCGGGTTGACATCCAGGACGATGGTGCGCAGGTCGGTGATGACCATGGCATCGGACGCGCTGACGAACATGTCGCGATAGAGCCGCACCTGCTGGAATAACGAGATGCGGCGCAGCGCGTTGCTGGCCAGGTTGGCAATGCCGCCCAGCAGGCGCAAATCGTCCCCATTCAGTTTGGTGGAGCGCCGGACGCCCACTTGCAGCGTGCCGATGATGCGTGCGCCGTCATACATGGGAATGCAGGCCACCTGCACTTGCGTGTCCAGCGAAGTCAGCAGCGGGCAGCCGGGCTGACCGCGGCAGATACCGCCGACGCGCAGGCTGCAGAGCGCCGGCATCTCCTCCAGAGCAAAGCGGCGACCGGCCAGGGATTCGGCCTGGCCGCGGCCTTGCTTGACAACCAGGTCATCGGTCACGTCGCGCACCATGATGACAACGCTGTCCGCGCCCAGGGCCGTTTCGGCATGGCGAGCCAGGGTGGCGGTCATCTCATCGGTGGAGAGTTCCAACTGGAGAGCAGCCGACAAATCAACCAGCGCGGTCACTTCGTGCAACCGCTGCGCTTGGGCCGCCTCAGCCTGCTTGCGGCGCAGCACCTCGCCGAGCTGTGCAGCCACCGCGGCCACCAGTTCGATCTGACGGGCATTGCGCGGGCGCTCCTCTCTGGAGAACAGGGCGATCACGGTCATCACCTGGTCGTCGGCCAGCACAGGCACGACCAGGGCCGTCTTCAGGCCCGCCCGTTCGGCCAGGGCGCGCCGCGCGAAGTTCTCATCTTGTGTGACATCGTGTTTCCAGACCGGGGCGGCCGATTGCCAGGCCACGCCGGGCAGTCCCAATCCCGGTGCAAAGGCAACATCCGCACTGGCTGTGGCAAACGCGGCCAGTGCGTCATCGTCAGAGTGCCAGACCGGACCGCGCACCAGCACAGTCTTGTCTTCAGCGAACAGCCAGGCTTCGCCAAGGCGCCAATCGCCCACCTCACAGATGCGCTGCAGCACCAGGCTGAGAGCGCTCTCCAGATCAGCCGCCCGGGCAATGTCCAGGGTGATGGTCTGCAGGAGACGCTGTTCGGCCTCGATGCGTTTCTGTTCGGTAGTGTCCAGGACGACCGAGAGCATGCAGGATTCACCGCCCCAGGTAATGAGTTGAAGCGAGACCAGGGCCTGGCGCAGTTCGCCGGTGCGGGCGCGAAAGGACATTTCCAGATTGCGCAGCGTCCCGACCGCGGCCAACTGCTGCACGATGGCCGGGCGCTCGCCCAAGTTGGCCCAGATGTTGAGTTCGCTCGTGCGGCGCCCGATTATCTCATCCCGGCGATAGCCGAACATCTCCAGGAAAGAGGTGTTCACCGCGATGACGCGGCCATCCGCCAGGGTGGTGATCCCCATTGCCACGGGGACGGTATCGAAAATGGTGATCAGGCGATCGTCGGTCTCGCCCGCACTTGCTGCAGAAAGAGTGATCATCTTGAGCCTTGCCCGTCACGGTTAGAGCGGGATAGTAGCATAGGGGGGGAGAGAGCGCAAATGCCGAGCAGGCACAGGGCGGCGCCAACGGCCAGGGCCAACGGGGCGCTCCATACGCTGGCGCCGGCGCCGATGAGCAGGCCGCCCAAACGGCCGCTGCCGATGCTGAGCAGGGCGTAGAAGCTGAGGACGCGGCCGCGCAACTCGCCCGGCGTGTGCAACTGGAGCAGCGAATTGGTGAGTGATTGTGACACGACAAACGCGGCGCCGCCCACTGCCAGCAGCAGGGCCGAAAGGGCAAACGCTGACGAGAGGGCAAAGGCGATCTGACCCAGGCCGAAGACCAGGCTGGCGCCGATCAACCAGGCCAGGCGCCGCGTCCCCTGGTAGCCAGCCGCCAGCAGGCCGCCGACGACCGCGCCTACGCCCACGGCCGCCATCAACAGGCCCAGGCCCGTCGCGTCCACGTGCAGGACATCCCGCGCAAACACCGGCACGACCACATACGGGGCAAACACCAGGCTGCACAGGCTGAGGATGCCGATCATGCGCAGGAGGTCCGGCTGGCCCCGCAGATAGGTAACACCGGCCAGGACACTCCCTCCCAGGCTGCCACGGCGGTCGAGCGTCGCGGGGAAGGGCAAGCGCAAGAAGATGAGCGTCACAATGACGATGCTGAAGCTGGCGGCGTTGATGCCAAAGCAGCCCGCTTCGCCCACGCGGGCGATGAGGATGCCGGCCAGCGCGGGGCCGATGACGCGGGCGGCGTTGAACGCGGCCGCGTTCAGCCCCACCGCGCCCGGCAGATCGGCCGGCCCGACCATTTCCAGCAGCAGCGACTGCCGGGCCGGCACGTCCAGCGCGCCCAGCGCGCCCAGGAAGAACTCCAGCACCATGATATGCCAGACCTGGATCAGCCCCAGCGCAGTGAGCAGGGTCAGGAGCAGGGCTTGCAGGAGCAGCCCGCTCTGCGTCAGGATGATCAGGCGCCGGCGGGGCATGCGGTCGGCCAGCGCGCCGCCCAGCAGGGTGAGGGGGATCACCGGCAGCAGCGGCAGGAACCAGGTTGCGCCCAGGGCCAGCGCGGAGCCGGTCAGCCGATAAACCAGCCAGCTCTGCGCGGTGGTCTGCATCCACGCGCCGCTCTGCGAGAGCATCTGCGCCGCCCAGTAGCGCCGGAACTCCCGATTGTGCAGGGCGCTGAAGAGATGAGTCACGAACACCTATCCTGATTTCTTTTCGTGTCAATTCGTGCAATTCGTGACAGAGGAATCTGGTTCTTTTTGCCACGAATGACACGAATTTTCACGAATTTCCTTTCGTGTCAATTCGTGCAATTCGTGGCAGAACAATTCATCGTCGTCGTCTGGTCTCTGGTCTCTGGTCTCTGGTCTCCGACTAATCGCGCCATATCGTTGTTCATTATCACGCGGAACGCCCGATAAGTCAACCAGAAGACCGCTGTATCAGCCATCCTACCCCAGGTACCCCAACCCGGTGAGGCGGGAGGCCACTTCGGCGTCGTAGCCCGCGTCGGCGCTGTGGTCCGGGCCGGCCGCGGCGGTCAGGCTGGGCTGATAGCGCAGCGGCCGCTGCGCCAGCGCGGAGCCAGGTTCGAACGCATCGCCAAGCACGCGGCCGTCGAGATCATCGGGCAGGGGGACATCCGCCAGGTGCAGGATGGTCGGCGCCAGGTCAACGATGCGCGCGCCGCTGATTTCAGCCTGCTGGCGGATGCCAGGGCCGTGCAGGATGCACATGCCAAAACGGCGGTTATTGCCCTTCCACTGCCAGTGCGCCTGGAACGGATCGGGCTGCGCCAGCCCGGCCCGGTTGTGGTACTCATCGGCGTTGAGGGCCAGCAGATCAGGCCCGTCCGCGGCATAGGGGCCTTGAAACGCCTCGTCGCGGCGGTAAACCTTGACGAAGACGCGGGCGCCGGTCTCCGGATCACGGATGGCCTCGATGGCCTGGATCAGTTCAGCGCACAGGGCCTGGTAGGCCGCCTCGGTCGGCGCCAGGTCGCGGTTGATGTAGATTGGCCCCTGCGCCAGGGCAAACGCACGGGTGCGCGTCCAGTCCACGCGCTGCACCACGGCTTGATTGCCAAACTCGCCAAAGACGCCGGTGCTGCTGGGCAGCAGATACGCGATGCGGCGCATCAGCTCGAACGGGAAGAGGCGCTTGAGGTGCAGCACGTCGAGCAGACGGCTGATGGTGGTGCGGTTGAGGCCCAGCCGGAAGAGCAGATCGGCCGGCCGGGTGCGGGTGAAGAGGTAGCCCTGCTGTTTCAGCCAGGCGTTGAGGAAGAAAACTTTGGCGACTTTGGCCGTGCCGTGATCGGACATGACCAGGGTGTAGTCGAACTGCGGCGCCAGCTCGCCCAGCCATTTGTCCACGATCTGCCAGGCCCACAGGGTCGGCGCTTCGTCGAAGAAGAAGTGCTGCAGGCGATTCAGATCGAACGTGGTGATGTGCAGGAAATCCACCGGGTCCTTGCGGTGCAGGTACGCGCCCGCGGCGAAGGTCTTGTCAATGACAGCCAGCGCCTCCTGCACCACCGGGCTGTCCTGGGTGGCGTCGAAGAAATCGCCCTTGATGTTCAGCTCGTAGTCCAGCGCCTGCTCCAACTCGGCCGCCAACTCCGGCGGGGAGGTGTAGCCGGTCTGGCTGACATCCGGCCCGCCGCAGACCATGAAGCCGTTCAGCGCTTTGGGCGGATAGGTGCGCGGCACGCCGATGACGCCGGTGCGCAGGCCGGCCTGGTTCAGATAATCCCACACCTCCGCGCTCTTGAAGCTGAGCGAGGTGGGGGTGATGACCTCACGCGTGCGCGGGTCGAGCTGCTGCCACCAGAAGACGCCCAGCTTGCCGGCGTATTTGCCCGCGGCGTAGCATTTCCAGGCCGGCGAGGTGACAGGCGGCAGGCTGCTCTCCAGTTCCCCGGCCGTCCCCTGCGCCACGAGCCGCGCCAGGTTGGGCAGTTTGCCGTCGGCCAGCCAACCGCTGATAAAATTGAACGAGCCTCCGTCGAGGCCAAAAACAAGAATGCGTGGTTTGGACATAGGTTTCTCCTCAGAGATCAGGGATCAGAGATCGGAGATCGGAGATCGGTGAGACCCCCCCCCTTTCCCCTTTTCCCCTTCCCCCCTCCACTTTGCTGCACTTTGCCCTTTGCACTTCTGCCCTTCCCCCCTTCTCCCCTTCTCCCCTTCTCTGGTCTCCAATCTCCATCCTCATCAGCGCAAGATCGCTTTCCTGCACATACGGATGGGTGGGGAGGGTGAGCAGGCGTTGGGCGATTTCGGTCGCGCCAGGGAAATCGTCGCTCAGGTTGACGGCGGTTGGCCCCAGCAACGCAGCGGGGAATGGGCGCCGGAGGATTTCCGCCAGGGTGTGGCCGTACAGGCGGCCGGCGCCGATGCCAGCGCGGCGCAGGCGGGCGATCAGATCAGCGCGCTGCGCCGGGCTGCGGGCCAGCAGCGGCAGGCGCAGGTAGATGGGCTGGCTGCCGGCTGCGGCCGCGATGGGGGTCAGGCCGGCCTGCGCGGGCAGGTCTGCCAGCAGGCGCTGCGCGTTGGCCTGCCGTTGCGCGTTCCAGCCGGCCAGTTGCGGCAGCAGGCGTTGGCCCAGTGCGGCCGCGGGCGCGTTGAGCGGTTGGCGGGCAAACTGCCAGGTGCGCGGATCATCGCCGGCCGCATCGAGGCCCAGCCGCGCCACCCACCACCAGCCCCGCGGGTGGGTGGCAACAGCCAGCGCCGCGATTCTGGCCCAGGCCAGGAGCTGTGACGCCAGGCGCGGCCGCGGCCAGGCGGCGAAAATTTCCGCGGCGGCCGCGGCCAGGCTGGCGTCGTTGAAAAGCGCCGCGCCCCCGCCCCCCGCGCTCAGCGGCTTGCCCGGCCCGAAGCTGAACAGCCCGGCGTCGCCCTGCGCACCCGTACAGGTCGCTGGCTCAGGGCCGCGTGCGCCGAAGGCCTGCGCGGCGTCGTCCACGAGGAAGGCGCCGGCGGCGTGGGCGCGGGCGCGCACGCCGTCCAACGGCCGCGGCAGGCCCAACGGGTGTACGCTGACCACGGCCAATGTCTGCGGCCCGATCGCGCGCTCCAGCGCGGCGCGGTCGTAGTCCAACGTCAGCGGGTCCATGTCCACCAGGCGCACGCGCAGCCCCGCGGCGTGCGCGGCATAGGCCAGGACCGGGCAGGTGTATGCGGGCAGCACCACCTCGCGGCGGTCAGGGCGCAGACGCTTGCCTGCTTCCAGGATCAGGAAAAAGGCCGCGCGGCCGCTGGCCGTCAGATGAACGGACGGACAGCCGGTGAGCGCGGTCAGGTCGCGGGCAAACGCAGCCTCAGCGCCCGTGCGCGCCGCCGCGGCCAGGCTGGCAGCCAGGTCAGCAGCCGTATGCGGTGTGGCGCTCGGCGGCAGAAAGCGCCCCCGCGCCCAGGGCAAAACAGGATTCGTAATAACAATTCCTCCGAAAGGCATCATCCGTGTCAATCCGTGTACCCATCCCTTCCCCCTACCCGAACGGAATGCGACGGCGCACGATGGCGCTGAGGGCTTCCGCCACGGCCGGGGGCAGGCGCTGCCACAGGCGCTGGGCCAGGCTCAGGCTGCCCGCGGGCCGAGCCTGCGCAATCAGCCCGGGCAGCGTGCGCTGGCGGTGCAGCCAGACGTGCTGATAGAGCGGCTGCTGCTGCCCGAAGCGCCGCTTGAACGCGGCATGGCCGGAATCGGCCGCGCTGCGCCCAAAATCCACTGCGGCCCAGCCCAGCCCGGCGAAGTGCGCCATGATCTCCCAGTACATCAGATAGGTGGCATGTTGGCGCAGGAACGGCGGCCGGATCGCGCCCCAGGTACACCAGACCGTCTGCCCAAGTAGGAACTGGCAGCCGCCGCCCACCAATTCGCCGTTGTGACGCATGACCAGCAGCGTGAAGCGTTCCGGGAAGTGGGCCTGCGCCCGGTGGAAGAAGCGCCGGCTGAGCACGGGCGTCCCCTTGCGCTGCGCCGTCTCCGCGAAGGCCGGATACCAGGCGTCCAGTTGATCGGCGTCCCAGCTCAGCTCGAAACCGGCCCGCTGCCCGCGGCGCAGCAGGTTGCGCAGATCGTGCGAAAAGCCCTGCCACAGCGCGTCCGCGCCCGCGTGCAGGCTTTGGCGCACGGTGACATGACGCGCCACCGTGTGCCAGCCGTCCGCGCCGGGCGCCGCTGCGTCGGCCCAGGGCAGCGGATCAGGGCTGTCGCGCAGCACCAGGTAGGCCGCGTCCAGGCGCCGCGTGAGCGCGGTCGCGGCCTCGATCAGCGCGGCGGCCGCGGACGGGCTGGCCGCGCACCACCCGCCTGGCAGCGAAGTGACATGCACCCTGGCCGGCCAGGCATGGACGGCGCACAACGGCAGCACGCCCACAACGGCGCCCGCGTCCTTGCGCGACCAGGGCAAAGGGGCGCAGGCCGTAGACTTCACGGTAGATGTTCTGCCACGCGGCCAGGTGAAAGTAACTGGCCTGCGGCGCGGCGAGGACGAATTCATCCCAGGCCGCGGCGTCCATCCCCTCATGCACCTCGATCATGCCAGGCTCCAGAGCGGCAGACGCTCAGCCTGCGCCAGATGATCGGCCAGCGGCCCCCAGGGGGAGTCGGTCAGCAGGCGGCGCCAGGTTGACCAGAGCCTGGCCCGGCCGGCGCGGTGGGTGATGCGCTCACGTGCGGTCAGGCGGGTTGGCGCAGGCTGGTTGGTGTCGAACTCCCACGGATGCACATAGGCCACGATGGGGCCCTGCGCCTGGGCGCGGCGCACCAGCGCCCGAATGACCGGATAGGGCAGCGCACGCCAGGCAAAGCCGCCGCAGGGCAGACGCCAGCGCCCCAGACCGATGGTCGTGACCGGAAATTCGATCAGCGCGCCGGCCCCGCCAGGTTGCAGGCGCACCGGCCGCAGGGGCGCCTGCGCAAAGCCGTACAGCGGATTGCGCGTGCGGATCAGGCTCGAATCGTAGACGAACCCTTCGTCCGCCAGCACGTCGAGCGCCCACAGGCACGAGCCGTTGATCGAAAAGTAGGGCGCGCGGTGGCCCAGGATGGGAACATCCCCGGCCGCGCGGCGGATGGCGTGTACGGTGCGGCGCAGCTCGTCCCGGAACTGGGCCGGGGTCAGTTCATGCACGAAGCGATGGTCATAGCCATGCACGCCCAGTTCGTGGCCGGCGGCCGCGATGCGGGCGATCAGCGCCGGTTCGGCCGCGGCCAGCGCGCCGACCACAAAGAAGGTGGCGCGCACCCCGTGGCCGGCGAGCAGTTCGAGCAGGCGGTCGGTCAACCCGGCCGCGCGGGCCGGCCATTCCGGCCAGCGCGCCACCTGGCGATTGGTACTGGTCAGGCCCTGGAACCATTCTTCCAGGTCAATGGTCAGCGCGTGGCTGGGCAGATTTTGGTCCGGCGCCACCGATGATCCGTTCAACCGACGTACCCCAACCCGCGCAGGCGCTCGCTGATCGCGGCTTCGTCCTCGGCGGAGAGGGTGAAGGCGCCGGTTGTGCTGACCGGCGCGGGCGTGTCAACCACCTGCGGCGTCTGTGCAGCTAACGGGCCGCGCAGCGCCTGGATGAGAACGCGGCCATCCATGGCGGCCGGAATCGGCTGACCCAGCAGGTGCAGGATGGTCGGCGCCAGGTCCGCCAGGGTCGCGCCGCTGATCTCGACGCCTGGCTGCACCGGCTCGCCCAGCGCCGCGAAGATGCCGTTCATGCGGTGCGTGCCGGAGATGCCGCGGCGCATCGCCTCGATCACGCGGTGCGAGCCAAACTCATATTCGCCAAAGCCAAAATACTCCAGGCGTTTGGGCAGGAAGACAATGTCGGGCGCGTCCTCCAGGTACGGCCCGCGGTACAGTTCTTCACGCGGGTAAATTTCATCCACCACCGCCTCGCCCGTGGACGGATCGGTCAACAGGCGCAGGCGGGCCATGATCTCCTCGCGCACCTGCTCGTACTCCCGCCCAGGCGCCACGCAACCTTGCGGCTCGCGCCCGGTCACATTGAGCCGAATCTGGCCGATGTTGCCGAGCGAGTAGGCGCGGGTCGCGGGCCAATCCACATCATCGAACGAGAGAAAGAGGGTGCGCAGCAGACCCTGACCCTGCCCGCGCACCACCTCACGCTTGAGGCTGCCCAGTCCCAGGCGCATGAGCAGGTCATAGACGGCCATCGGGCTGAAGCCGGCCCGGAACGCCGCGTATTTGAGCCGGGCGCGCCAGGCGGGCTTGATCGCCAGAAAGCCCTGCTCACGCAGCCAGTTGTTGACATGGATGAACTTGTGGAACGGGCCGAAGCCGTGATCGGACATCAGCATGAGCACGGTGTCCGGCGGCAGGCTCGCGATTTGGGTCGCCAGCCAGCGGTCGAGGAACTGGTAGAAGGTCAAGATGGCGTCGCCGTATTTAGCCGCTTTGGCCGGATCGTGCAGCGGATGCGCGGGGCTCATGAACTTCCACATGGCGTGCTGCACGGTGTCAGTGCCGTTGAAGACGACCATGAAGAAATCCCAGGCCTCGCGGCCGCGCAGATTCTCCACCAGCTTGATGCGCGTCTCGGTGGTCTGGTACAGGCGGGCCAGGAAGGCATCCACGCCTGCGTCGGAATAGGCCTGCCCCGGGTCGGGGTAGAGGATGTAGTTGCCGGTGATGCGCTCGATCTCCTGCGCCAGTTCCGGCGGGTGCGTGAAGGTGACCTGCTTCGACGGCGTGGGCAGGCCGGAGATCAACAGGCCGTTGACCGGCTCCGGCGGAAAGGTCATCGGCACGTTGACCACGGCCACGCGGCGGCCGGCCGCGCCCAGCAGGCTCCACAGACTGGGCAGGCGCCGGTTGGCCGCGGTGGCCGGAACGAAGTTGTAGGTGCCCGGCTCGCGGTAGACCCAATCGTAAATGCTGTGGCGAGCCGGGTTGGCGCCGGTGGCGAACGTGGTCCAGGCCGGGCCGGTCATAGGCGGCACGGTGCTGCGCAGTTGGCCCCAGGCCCCGCGCGCCAAAACCTGGGCCATCGCGGGCAGCTTGCCCTGCGCCACCCAGGGCAGGATCAGATCGAACGTGGCCCCATCGAGGCCGATCACGAAACAACGGTAGGTCATAGAAATGGATTCAAATCCTCAATCAGATTCATCAGCAGCGCCGGTTGAGCCTTCGGCCTGACCCGCCTGTTGCAGTTGCTGCACCTCCCAGGTGAGCAGCGCCACGTCCTGCGCCAGTTCCTTGTTCTGCGCCTGCAAACGCGAGATGGTGATGCCCTGGAAGAGCAGAATCAGCACCGCGAACAGCATACCGACGCCGAACAGGATGGACGGCGCGTAGACCACGCCGATCAGATCGGCCACGAAGCGCAGCGCCCCCTCGAAAATCGAAAAGAGCAGCAGCGCCACGCCGGTCAGCAGCCAGAGCAGCGCGTGATCTTCACGCAGCCGCCCGCGGCGCACCAGTTCCAGGATCAGGCCAAGCCAGCCCAGGCTCACGGCAATGGCAATCAGTTTCAGAATCGGTTGTGGCATGAAACCATCCATGGGAAGTGCAAAGTACAAAGTACAAAGTGCAAAACATCGTCCACTCTCGATTTGCGATTTGCGATTGCCGATTTGCGATTGCCGCTCTCGCACACGAATCTCCGCTCTCCGCTCTCGCACACGATCTCCGCTCTCCGTTCTGCACTCTCTGCGTTTTCGGAGAAAACGCATTGCATTTTGCACTTTCCGCTCTCCGCTCTCCGCCTCGCACCCCCCCCCCCCCCCCCCCCCCCCCCCCCCCCCCCCCCCCCCCTCCCCCCCCCCCCCTCCCCCCCCCCCCCTCCCCCCCCCCCCCCCCCCCCCCCCCCCCCCCCCGCCCTCTGCACTTACGCCGGCAGGGTGGGGATTTTTTTGACGGCGGTGATGAGCACGGCGAGCAGCACTTTGACCATGTAGTACGCGCCGCGCCAGTGGTTGATGGAGGAGACGCCCCCGCGCCGCGGAGCCATCACCGCCGGCAGTTCGATGGCGGTCAGCCCGGCGCGGTGCAGGAGGATGCGCGCCTCGATCTCCGGGTAGTCCTGCGGATACGCGCGCGCCAGGAACTCGATGGCGCGGCGGTTGACCGCCTGCAAGCCGGAGGTGGGGTCGGTCACGCGGCGCCGCGTCAGCAGGGAGACCAGGCCGGCGAACAGGCGGATGCCCAGGCGCCGGGCCAACGGCACACGGTAGGAGACCGGGCCACCGTGAAAGCGTGAACCGATCGCCACATCAGCCTGGCCGGTCAGAATGGCTTGCAGCAGACGGCGCAGATCGGCCGGATCGTGCTGCCCGTCTCCGTCCATACGGCCGGCAAAGGCATAGCCGCGGCGGCAGGCGAACTTGAAACCGGCCTGCACCGCGCCGCCAATGCCCAGGTTGTAGGGCAAGCGCAGCACCAGGGCGCCGGCCGCCCGCGCCACGTCCGCCGTGTCATCGGTCGAGCCATCGTCAATCACCAGCACAGCGGCCGCGGACAAAGGCCAGCCCTCAGCGCCGCCCAGAGCAGCCCGAATCCCCCGCACCACCTGCGCGATGTTTGCCTCTTCATTGAACGCTGGCACGATCACCAGAAGCGAATTATTTGCCACTACCCACCTCCCCTAACCGCCGCGCCGCCCACGGGTTGTCGGGAAAGCGC
The DNA here is from genome assembly GCF_016704685.1 of Candidatus Amarolinea dominans. Classification (NCBI taxonomy): domain Bacteria; kingdom Bacillati; phylum Chloroflexota; class Caldilineae; order Caldilineales; family Candidatus Amarolineaceae; genus Candidatus Amarolinea; species Candidatus Amarolinea dominans. The sequence goes on along the minus strand of NZ_JADIZS010000009.1, from coordinate 97,734 downwards.
CGCGCCTGTGTACGCCAGGTCTCGATGGCGGCCTCGCGCTGACCCGCGGCCAGCAGCGCTTCGCCCAGCCACAGGCCGGTGAACGGCAGGGTGGGGTCGAGACGCCGGGAGATTTGCAGGGCGGTGACGGCGGCGGCTGGGTCGGCCTGCGCCAGGGCCGCGCGGCCCGTGTAGTAGTAATCAATGGCTGTTGGCGGTCGGGTCGCCAGGGCCGAGCCGACTTGCCACTGCGTCACCGCGGCCGGCTGCTCGCCCTGCGCCCACAGCGCCTCGCCCCACAGGTAAAAGGCTTCGGCGCGGGTGGGTTCCAGCGCAGCCGCCTGTCCCGCCAATTTCAGCGCGTCGCCGGTCGCGCCCTGGCTCAACGCGGCCTCGGCCTGGCGGCGCAGACTCATGTAGGCCGGCCAACCGGCTGCGCGGAAGTGCGCCAGCGCCTGCTCATCCTGCCCCAGGCGAGCGAGCGTGCGGGCCAGTTCCAGGTGAGTCAGGCTGTCGCCGGGCAGATGGTCGAGCGCCTGCTGCAGGGAGGTTTGCGCGTCCGCTGGTTGCGCCTGCGCCAACTGCACACGGCCCAGACCGCGCCAGGCCGCGCCGGAGACGGGCAGGCGCCGGACGGCCGTTTGCAGCACGGCCGCCGCCCGCTGGAGGTCCGCCCCTCGCCAGGCGGTCAGGCCCTGGTTCAGCGCCAGCCATCCCGGCAGGTGCATGCCCACGCGCCAGGCGATCAGCAGGGCGCAGAGCAGCAGCGCCAGGCGGCGTCGCGTCATCTGCCAGCGCAACATCCCCATGATTCGTACACCCTGCCTGCTCGAGCGGATGGATCGGGGACGGTCGCCATTCTAGCACAGGCAAGAGGCTCGAACAAATGAACCGTAGCTATGACAAATGACCTGGTGTGTGTTATACTGCGCCCGCTGAACCAATTTTCGCCGCCGGATCAACTCGAGGTGGGGATGGAATTCGTTGCCGATCTACACATTCACTCTCACTTCTCCCGCGCCACCAGCAGGGACCTGACGTTCGAACATCTCGCGCGCTGGGCACAGCTCAAGGGCGTCACCGTCGTGGGCAGCGGCGACATTGCCCACCCCGGTTGGCTGCAGGAGATGCGCGACCGGCTTGAACCGGCCGAAGATGGGCTTTTTCGCCTGAAGGACGATCTGGCTGCCGCTGTCCAACAGACGGTGCCGCCGGCCTGTCAGGCCCCGGTGCGCTTCCTGCTGGCCGGCGAAATCAGCAACATCTACAAGCGCCACGGCCAGACGCGCAAGGTTCACAACATCGTCTGCGCGCCCGATTTCGACACTGTGGCAAAGATCCAGGCTGCGCTGGAAAGAATCGGCAACATTCGTTCAGACGGCCGCCCCATCCTGGGCCTGGACTCGCACGACCTGCTGGAGATCATCCTGACCATCAGCCCGCAGTGCCATCTCATCCCGGCCCACATCTGGACGCCCTGGTTCGCCATGCTCGGCTCCAAGTCCGGCTTCGACTCGGTGGAGGAATGCTTCGGCGACCTGACGCCGGCCATCTTCGCGCTCGAAACCGGGCTTTCTTCGGACCCGCCCATGAACTGGCGCATCTCCAACCTCGATCGCTACACGCTGGTTTCCAACTCTGACGCGCACTCGCCGCCAAAGCTGGCGCGCGAGGCCACCCTGTTCGACACCGAGCTTTCCTACCCCGCCATCTTCCGCGCCCTGCAGAGCGGCGACCCGGCCGTGTTCAAGGGCACGGTGGAGTTTTTCCCCGAAGAAGGCAAATATCACCTCGACGGCCAGTCTACCGCCTGCTGGTGGCAGACAGGGATGCCGCAGACCCCGATGCGTGACGCCTGACCACGCAGCCAGGCCGGTCGGATAGTAGCGCCTTTTTCAGCGCAGGCGCCATCCGATCCACGGTAGAAAGGCGCGTTGCGATCCATACCAACGCAGGACAAGCAACCCACCCTGTTCGTCGGCTACAACGACAACGTCTGCCACTACAGCGATATCCCAGGCAAAACCGAGCGTATCGTAAGCATCCATCTCTACGGGGTGCAGCGGATTGGACACGTCCAGGATGCATACACCGGCGGTTCCATTGGCTAAAAAGACGTAGGAACCGACCGGGGCCACAGCCCATACCTCTCCTGACGTGTGATACGTGGATAGCGCCAGGGGGTGCGCGGGATCAGACACGTCTATGATGTAAAGGCCATCCTCACGGCCCGCGACAAAGGCCAGGTGGCCTGCAATATGTACGTCTACCGCCACACCAGGCGTGGTCAGAGCACCAATTTCACGTGGTTCGTCGGGTTTGGAGACGTCAAGGATACGCAAACCGGCGACGCCGTCGGCGATATAGGCAAGCGTGCCGTCAAGGGCCACGTCGTACGCGCCACCGGGTGTTGCAAAAATACTCGTCAGCACGGGGTAAGCCGGATCGGCCACGTTGATCGTGTAGAGCGCGCCGTAGGTACGATCAGTCACGTAAACATAATCACCGACTGCGGCTACGGCGCGTGCGTAGGGGAGCGGATAGACGCCGGCTGCCACAGGGTGTGCCGGATCGGTGGTGTCCACGATGCGCAGGCCTGCGTCACCGGCTGCTACATAGGCGTGGTGTCCGACCAGCGTCACACGCCAGGCGCTGCTCGGGATATCGTGGGCGGTGAGTTGAACAGGTTGAGTCGGTTGAGAGATGGCGATGACGTGCAGACCGCCGTCGCGGTCGGTGACGTAGGCGTAGGTGCCGTCTACTCGTCGTTCGAGCGCCACACCATAGGCGTTGCCGGGCAGGTCGAACCAGCCTATGCGATGGGGCTGCTGCGGGTCGAAGCCGCTAACGATCTGCAAGCCGCGACTGCCGCTCGCGATATAGGCCAAAGGGATCTCTTGGCCGAGCGGCGGCGGACCGGCAGCAACGTTCAAGGACTCACCACGTGTGTCGTACCGCCTGCTTACAAAAGGGTTCCTGGGATCGGCCACGTTGATGATACGGAAGTCGCCGGGGTCGCCGTAGGCGAAAAGATAATGGCCCGTCGCCACGAGTCTCGCCACTAAGTGTTCTGTGGTCAACGTATACCAGATCTCGCGCGGCCGCTCTGGATTGGTTACGTCCAAGATAAAGACTTTGCTTATAGTGCCCACATAAGCATAGCCGTTTGCGACTGCGATGCCGCCCGCCCGGAGACCGTCAGCGAATCCACTATATGTCGCCGCGCGCACGGGGTGGTTCGGGTCGGTCACGTCAACAATGTAGAGGTAGTGAAGCCTATCGGTCACATACGCGTATGTTCGACCGGGCACTGTCGTGGCATCTACCGCCACACGCCAGGCAACGCCTGGCGTGTCGAAGGCGCTGGCCGTCACAGGATGGATTGGGTCGGTCACATCAATAATGTATAGTCCCTGCATGCCGGCTGCCGTGTAAGCATAGATACGCCCCGTCGTGACAACACGCGCCACGACGATGTCTTCAGCTACAGCAGGCAAACGGAAGGAACCCACTGGCATAGGATAGGTCGGATTGTTCAGTGCAAGAACATGAAGATCAGTACCACTGAGTGCGTAAAGGTGGGTGGGCGCCAATCCTTCCGTAGTTGACGCTAACGCCAAACCGGTCACCGCACCAGACAAGGGGTCCGAACGGCCAAGGATCCACGGCGTTGCAGGGTGCGAGATGTCCAGTACCACGACGCGTAGTCCCAGGCCGAGGTAAGCACGGGGACCATGTACGGCCACCGCAACCACATCGCCAGTCAGTTGGCCGGCTAACACCAGTGACTGTGGCTGCGACTGTGGTGGTTCATCACGGTGGAATGTGACGCCGTTTGCGACTGGAATGGCAGGATTCAAGAATAGAACGACGAGCAGAATCATGCAACACTTCAACATGAGCAATGTCCCTAAGGGCTGTCTAAGTCATGGCAATCCAACTAACTCCTGATTTCTACGGCGGCAGCAGGCAACGCCACGTCAAACCACCATCATCCGAGCGATAAAAACGATCGAACTCACGCGAGAGAAACAAACTCAAAGGACGAGGGTGTACACCGATTGTGCCGGCCAGCGGCAGGTAAAGATAGTTCTGACTGGCAGGCCCAGGAGTTGGCACCGAAATCGGTGCTCGTCGGTTAGTGGGCTGTTCCGTGAATGAGCGCAGTTGCCGTCGCACGTCAAGGGTTGGTTGATGTACGTCCACAATGGCATACCAATTAGTTCCATCATCGTAAGAAACGAGCAACGCATTCTCGATTGATAGAAAAAGAGTGAGATCGTTCACGTAATCCGGCGAGATGTCGAGATCCCGGATTCCAAAACCACCTTCGATGCGGGCAATTGGTTGCCAGTTCAAGCCGACATCCTGACTTCTAAAGAGTGTATGGGATTCAGCAACAAATAACGTGTGGTCAGAAGCAAACCCTGGCGAGAAAACAAGTTCGACCGTCTCCCCATTCAGGCCAGCATCTCGGCGCTGCCAAGTGATGCCGCCATCTGAAGAGGCAATCAGGGCGTAGGGGCCAGGTTCATACCAGCCACCAGGACGCGCGAACACAACCTGATCATCGCGGAAGGCTGGAGATGGGTGAACCTCCAAGACGCTACCCTCTTCCCACATCACCTGCCAAGTAAGGCCGCCATCATCACTGCGCACGACACCCTTGCCCAATCGTTGCGGGTCATTGAATCTGGCAGCGAAGATCGTGTCCGGCTGATTCGTGGCGTAAGGGCCGATGCAGTCGCTAGGGTACGAGTGCCCGTGGTAAGTATCACAAGCTGAGCGATCTTCCCACGTATCACCACTATCAGTGCTACGTACCACGCCCGACCAGGCGATCCCGCCGTTGTCAAAGCTATACGACAGATATACTGTCAGGCCAGATCTGTTCATCAGTGGCACAAACGCAGGTGTGTCAAAACCACCAGGCCCGAGAGACTGGAACACGGCTTGCCAACTAGATCCATCGTTCGTGCTGCGCCATAGTTTGGATTCATACGATCCCGAAATAGGATGAAAATAGACGGTGCGGTCTTGCTCGAAGAACGGCGAAGGAACAATGCTGTGTGCGTACTCAGACTCTGGACAAGTGGGTAGCGCAGAACTGCCGGCCTGCGCCTGCGTAACCAGAACGCAGGAACTCACTATGGCGGCTGACAACAGCAAGAGTAGCCTATTTCGACGTTGCCTAACGCGCGAAGACCCCATGTATCGTCGTTTCATGGTGTTGGAGTAGAGGTGGGAGGATGCATGGGGTCATAAGAGGCCCATTCAAGACCCAGACCCGTCAGGCGATATGGCGGGGTACCGGCTGCCTCGGGATACATAAGAATTGTGTTGGCGTTTCCATAGGAAACGCTAAACCAGGCCACCTCCCGGTAGCCAGGGTTATCTCTCGATCCTAACCAGGCCGTCATGGGACGCATGAGACCGTCGCGCACCTCTCCTGCTGACGGAGTTGGAGTGTTTTCGCCGGTGGCTCCGCCAAGATAGCCATACTCTGTGATCCACAGTGGTTTGCCGCGAGTCTCGGGTTCTTGTTCGTGTACTAGCAGCCAGTAATCTTTCAATTTACCCTTCACGCAACTGTTGAAGATGTCGCCAATGTCACCCTGATTTCTTGAACAGTTGGTGCTACTGATAAATGGATATGCATGAAGATGCACTCCATCTAAAGTCAGGTATTTATACTCGGGCAGTAGCTTTAATTGATGAATGCGAGCCATAAACGCATCCCACCACTCCCTGATATCACTGCGGGTGTGAAACTGTCCACAACAAAAGACCCTGGCGGTCGAGTCGGCTTCTTTGATGGCGGTGTAAACCTCAGCGTAGCGCTCGGCAGTGATTCGGGCAATGGTTGCAGTTAGCTCTCCCTGACTAGCACCGCAGGATGATCCGGTTCATTGAAAATGAGCCAGATCCGGCCAGTGTTCGCCTGTACACGCTGGCGCAGGAGGTCCAGGTTGTCACTTGCGTCCCGGCACCACATCATCGGAACAAAAAGAGGATCGTTGAACTGGCCGTTTTGATTGGCCGGCCACGACTCGTAGTCCCAATCATACCACCAACTCAGGTTGAGATTTGCCACCAGGGAGTTCTGCTGCCAGTCGTCACCTGCTCCCTTCCAGCCAGCGTAGCGCATGTGTGGCATGTAGACCATGCTGGCAACTTCAGGTTGCGCAACCAGTAACTTGAAAGCAGGCGGCGGCGTCTCTGTGTATTCTGGTGTACGGGTGATAATGGGGGTAGTGCGCGGTGTTGGTGTGATAGATGAAAACGACCTTGGATCGGGCGGGCCATGTCGTCGAGCGCCAAGAATTCGGGCCATTTCCGGGTCGGCAACAGGTGCAATCGGCTGTGGTGGAGGCTGAATGGGTGAATTGAACAATAGAATGGTTAGCGCGGGGGAGTTGGTTGCGTCTGTCGGTAGCGTTGACAGGACGAAAGCGACAACGCCAGCGATCAGCGTTAGAATGACGAGGAAGTACCCCCCTCCACTCGGTTGACCAGTGCTCATTGTTGACTTCCTCCCAAGAGCACACACGCATGGGCAATTCATTAGTTTCATAATAACACCGTTGGAAAAGAGTGTCAAGGTAAGTACAGCAATTCCGAATTCCTGATGAATGAATTCACGGGCTGACAAATGACCTGGTGTGTGTTATACTGCGCCCGCTGAACCAATTTTCGCCGCCGGATCAACTCGAGGTGGGGATGGAATTCGTTGCCGATCTACACATTCACTCTCACTTCTCCCGCGCCACCAGCAGGGACCTGACGTTCGAACATCTCGCGCGCTGGGCACAGCTCAAGGGCGTCACCGTCGTGGGCAGCGGCGACATTGCCCACCCCGGTTGGCTGCAGGAGATGCGCGACCGGCTTGAACCGGCCGAAGATGGGCTTTTCCGCCTCAAGGATGACCTGGCTGCCGCTGTCCAACAGACGGTGCCGCCGGCCTGCCAGGCCCCGGTGCGCTTCCTCCTGGCCGGCGAAATCAGCAACATCTACAAGCGCCACGGTCAGACGCGCAAGGTTCACAACGTCGTCTGCGCGCCCGATTTCGACACCGTGGCGAAGATCCAGGCTGCGCTGGAAAGAATCGGCAACATTCGTTCAGACGGCCGCCCCATCCTCGGCCTGGACTCGCGCGACCTGCTGGAAATCATCCTGACCATCAGCCCGCAGTGCCATCTCATCCCGGCCCACATCTGGACGCCCTGGTTCGCCATGCTTGGCTCCAAGTCCGGCTTCGACTCGGTGGAGGAATGCTTTGGCGACCTGACGCCCGCCATCTTCGCGCTCGAAACCGGGCTTTCCTCCGACCCGCCCATGAACTGGCGCATCTCCAACCTCGATCGCTACACCCTGGTTTCCAACTCTGACGCGCATTCGCCGCCAAAGCTGGCGCGCGAGGCCACCCTGTTCGACACCGAGCTTTCCTACGCCGCGATCTTCCAAGCCCTGCGGACCGGCGATCCGGCCACTTTCAGAGGCACGGTGGAGTTCTTCCCAGAGGAAGGCAAATACCATCTCGACGGCCACCGCAAGTGTAACGTCTGCTGGGAGCCGGCCACCACGCGGGCGCACCAGGGGCTGTGCCCCGTGTGCGGCAAAGAGGTCACGATCGGGGTTCTGCACCGCGTCGAAGCCCTGGCCGACCGGCCGGCGGGTCAGCGGGCGCCGCGCGCCGCGCCTTTTACCAGCCTGATCCCGCTGCCGGAGATTCTGGGCGAGGCGGCCGGGGTGGGAGCAGGGTCCAAGCAGGTGGAGCAGGCGTACCACAAACTGCTGGCAGCCCTGGGGCCGGAGCTGTTCATCCTGCGCCGCGCGCCGCTGCCGGCCATTGCCGGCGCGGGCGGGGAGCGCCTAGCCGAGGGCATTGGCCGCATGCGCCGCGGCGAGGTGCAGGCCGACGCGGGCTATGATGGCGACTACGGCGTCATCCGGCTGTTTGCCGCGGCCAGCCACGCGACGGGACGTTTTCAGGACGGGCTCTTTGCCGCGCCGCCGGCGCCTGCCCGCGACCGCCCACCAGCCGCCGCCTGCCATCTCTGCGCCGGCCATGTCGCCGGCCCTCGCCCCAGACGCCAAGCGCCCCACCCCCGGCAAGTGGCCGAGCCTGCGCCGTCCACCGCCTATGGTACAACCAGCGCACGGCTGCTGGCGTCGCTCAACGCCGCACAACGTAGGCGGCGCTGCACCGCAGGGGCCGCTCATCATCGTGGCCGGGCCGGGCACCGGCAAGACCCGCACCCTGACCGTGCGCATCGCGTATCTGATCCAGGTGCAAGGCGCGGCGCCAGAGGCCATCCTCGCCATCACCTTCACGAACAAGGCGGCGCAGGAAATGACCGCCCGCCTGATCGGCCTGCTGGGCGCAGAGACGGCGCAGCGGGTCATGGTCAAGACGTTTCATGCCTTCGGCGCGTGGCTGCTGCGCCAATGGGGCGCCAGCCTGGACATCAGCCCGGATTTCATCATCTGCCGGGATGAAGAACGTCGGGCGCTGTTGGCGCAGGCCGCGCCCGAACTGCGTATGGCAGAGCGTGACCAGTTCCTGGCCTGGATCGCCGACGCCAAGAACCGCCTGCTCTCGCCCGCGTCGCCTGAGTTGAGCGCCATGTGCGAGGATGAACGTTTGCCGGGCATCTTTCAGCGTTACGAGGACGCGCGCCGGCGCAGTCAGGCCCTCGATTTCGATGACCTGATCGTGCAGGCGGTGCGGCTGTTGGAGACGCAGGAGGAGGCGCGCGCCGCGCTGCATCAGCGTTTTCACTGGCTGTGCGTGGACGAGTACCAGGACATCGCCCTCGGCCAGTACCGCCTGCTGCGTCTGCTGGCCGCGGGCGGCGCCAACCTGGCCGTCATCGGCGATCCCGATCAGGCCATCTACGGTTTCCGCGGGGCCGACCGCCGCTTCTTCCTGAATTTTGCCCAGGACTACCCCGGCGCCCGGCGTCTGCACCTCAGCCAGAACTACCGCTCCACGCAGATGATCCTGGACGCGGCCGCGCAGGTCATTGCGGCCAACCGGGACGAGCGCGTGCCGCTGCAGGCGGTGCAGGTGCTGGCCGATTTCGTGCAGCAGGTGCGCATCGAGATCTTTCAGACGCCCACCGATCGTGCCGAAGCCGAAACCGTGGTGCATCAGATCGAGCAGATGGTGGGCGGCACCAGCTACTTCTCGCTCGATTCGGGCCGCGTGGCCGATGCGCCCGCGGCGCCGCACGCCTTTGCCGATTTTGCCGTGCTTTTCCGCCTGGGTGCGCAGAGCCGCCTGCTGGTCGAGGCCTTCGAGCGCTCAGGCATCCCCTTTCAGCATGTGGGGCAGACCCCCCTGCTCGAGCAGCCGGCCGTGCATCATGTGCTGGCCTATCTGTGGCTGGCCGTGCAGCCGGCCACGCGAATTCATCTGGAGACTGTGCTGGGCAGCGGCAAGGGCGCCTTCGCCAGCGGCGCGATGGGCCGCTTGAACGCCCAGTTAGCCGCGTCGCCAGCCGGCCTGTGCGACGCCCTGATGGCGGCCGCCCTGGCCGCTGATTTCAGCTTCACACAGCGGGAACGCCTGCGCAGCCTGGCCGTCTTCTGGCAATCGCCGGAGATGGCGCCTGGGCAGCCGGTCGCGCGCCAGATCGAGGCCGTTTACGCGTTTGCCTGTCGCCAGGCCAGCCTGCGCGGCGAGTCCACAGAGGCTGAGCAGATTGCGCAACTGGCGCGCCGGGCCGCGCCGTTCGATGAGCGCCTGGCCGATTTCCTGGAGGCGCAGGCGTTACAAGGCGAAACGGACGCCTACGACCCGCGCGCGGATCGGGTCACGCTGATGACCCTGCACGCGTCGAAGGGGCTGGAATTTCCGGTGGTTTTCATCGTCGGCTGTGAGGAATCGCTGCTGCCCTACGCCCGGCCGGGCGCCGCGGCCGACATCGAAGAGGAGCGGCGTTTGTTCTACGTCGGCATGACCCGCGCCCGGCAGCGGCTGATTCTCACGCATGCGGCCTCGCGCTTCCTGTTCGGCCGGAGCATGCAAAACGCCCCTTCACGCTTCGTAGACGACATCGCCGCGGCGCTGAAAGCCCTGCGCGAGATGGAGAGGCCATCGCCGCGTCCCGCGCCCGTCGGCGTGCAGCTTGCGCTGTTCTGAGCTGAAGCGTGCGCTAAGTCGGACGGTCGCCGCGCACGACGTACAGAAAGTGCAGACCATCCAGGATCGGAATGCCCTGGAAGGCGCCATCCAGCACGGCGAAGTGGGGATCGTAGGTCACGAGATGGGTCGCGCGGCCGACGACCGCGCAGGCCAGGATGGCATCGTCATCGGGATCGGCCTTGATGACGGCTTGAATCTGCTCCGGTGCAACTTCTACGTGTTCGCCAAGCATGATCAGGTCGGCCACATAACGATCCGCTGCGTCCGCGGCGATCTTGCGAGCCTGGAGTTTCTCGACAAGCTCGGCCAGTAGATCGTCGGAGTAAAGTTGCGTAAACTCGCGTGCTCGCCAACGTTCAAGTAGTTCAACGGTTGGGCTGCGCGAGTTACGTGAAAGATGGGCTGCGATGGGTACGTTGGTATCCAACACGGCTCGGAACTTCCCGCCTGGATGATCAGAACCGGGTGAAAAGAGGGTGTCCTCGGCCGGCTCAGTCATCGCGTGCTACTTCCGTTTCGTCATTGATCGCACGGCCATCCTGGATCGCTTCCTCGCGAGCGCGTTCGAGCGCCGCGCGACCGTCCTGGATGATTTGATCGGTCGTCCGATCACGCTGCGCCAAAGCCATTTGCGCGGCGCGGCGAATGGCGTCTCGCACTTCTGATGATACCGGACGGCGCGGCTGGAAAGCCCGCATCCCGCCATCAGGCGTAGGCAGCAGGACCGGAGTGTCGTCTATGTGTGCGTCTAGCGCAGCCGAAACAGCAGCGAGCTCGCCCTGAAGTCGGTTGACCTGCCCCACCAGGCTTTCATACTGGTCCACGCTCAGCATTACCACCTTGGGTCGGCTGTAACGCGTAATATAGAAGACCTGGTTGCGCCGACCAACCTGCTCGACGAGGTCCTTAATCTGGCGCTTTGCCTCGCTTACAGACAGAATTAGCATGGGTAACACCTCGACGGTTATTGGTTCCATCCCTCGACCCACGGTATTATCTTGGTCAAGATTTTGGTCAAGACTCATTATAAACTCGATGCCATCGAGCGTCAAACCGGTTGAAACATCTCATATGTGGGTTCGATACCCTTTGCTGAATCTTGTCAATCGCACATTTGTTCTGTATAATGGGTGCTGTTCCCGATCCGCACGAGGGGGATGGCACACATGGACGTTCGCAGCAAGATCGAATGGTTGGAACAGGCGGCGCAGTACGACGCGTGTCTGGAGGCCGGTGAACCGGCGCCCGTCACGCAGATGACCGCGGCCGCGTCGCGTGTGCCTGACCTGCGTGATTCGGTTGCGCTGCTCAGCGCGGGCGGGCGCAAGGTGCCCGTCCTGAAGATCCTGCAGACGAGCGCGTGCGAAAAGAACTGCTACTACTGCCCCTTCCGCGCCGGCCGCAACTTCCGCCGCGAAACGCTCAGCCCGGATGACCTGGCCGCGTCGTTCGATCAGATGCAGCGCGCGGGCCTGGTGCAGGGCATCTTCCTCAGCTCCGGCATCATCGGCGCCGTGCGCTCCATGGATCGCATGCTGCAAACGGTGGAATTGATTCGCCATAAGTACGGCTTTCGGGGTTATGTCCATCTGAAGATGCTGCCCGCGGCCGAGGAAGCGCAGATCGAGCGCGCCGTCCACCTGGCCGACCGGGTGTCCACCAACCTGGAGGCGCCCACGCCCCTGCACTTGAGCCGCCTGGCGCCGATGAAAACCTTCGAGGAAAGCCTGGTGGAGCCGCTGAAGCGCGCGCGGCGCTTGATCCAGCAGACCCAGTGGAACAGCGGCCAGCAGATTGCTCGCGCCGGCATGGTCACGCAGTTCGTGGTTGGCCCGGCCGGCGAGAGTGATCGCGACCTGCTCGGCACCAGCCAACGCCTGTACCGTGAGGTGGGCCTGCACCGCGCCTACTACAGCGCGTTCCGCCCGGTGCGCGACACCCCGCTGGAAGGTCTGGCCGCCACCCCGCCGCAGCGCGAATTTCGCCTCTACCAGAGCGATTTTCTCCTGCGCGCCTACGGCTTTCGCGTGGAAGAACTGCCGTTCGATGACAGCGGCAATCTGCCGCTCGATCAGGACCCCAAAGTGCTGTGGGCGCAGCGCCACCCGGAGCGATTTCCGCTGGAAGTCAACCGGGCGACGCCGCAAGACCTGCTGCGCGTGCCGGGCATCGGCCCGCAGACCATGCGCAACATCCTGCGCGCGCGCCTCGATGGCAAGTTGCGCGACCTGGGGCAGCTCAGGAAGATCGGCGTTGACGTGGCCCAGGCTGCCCCGTTTGTCTTGCTCAATGGCCGCGCCGCGCCGGTGCAAATGGCGCTGGGCTTTGCGTGGTAGGCGGTCGGCCTCAGCCCTTCCAACCGACTAGCGCCCGCGCACTGCGCATGATGAGCTTCTTCTCCTCCCCGCCCAGGTGACTGGGGTTACGGTTGAGGAGGAACGCGGCATCACGCAAGTCCTGGATGATCTTTTCCAACAGGGCGTGGTTTTCTTGCAGTAACGGCAGCGCCTCATCCGGCGACGTGGGCATATTGGTCGGATCCATAATCGCGACCTTGAGCGCCTTGCCCACCGCCGTCAGCAGATAGGGGCTGAGCGCGACCTCGGCCGTTTCCAATGTCACCGGCAGCACCCAATGCTTATCGTTGGGAATGGCGCGAAAGCGGCGCCCTGGCACCGCCTTGACCTTTTCCACCATCTCGGCGAAGCTGCCGCCCGTCAACGTGTAGCGCACATCACCGATCTGGATGTGAATCTCCTCGACCGTGCGTTCTTTTGCCATGATTTCCTTCTTGAAAGGCCGGCCTGCGCCGACCAACGCTGCGCCCACGCAGGTTGGTCGCCTGGCGGTACGCCCTTCAGGTGCGATTTCAATTGCTCGACTTGCCGGTATTGTAGCAAAGGCTGCGAGAATACTCAAGCCGCCCACCCGCCGTCATTCCGCACCCCCGCACCAGGCCGCGTGAGCTGCATTCAGCGCATTTGCTCAAACCACCCGCCAGGCTATAATTCAACCTATGACCTATCGTGATTCTGTTCTCGCTCCGCCCCCCGCAGTTCCGCAAGGCCCCACTTGCCCGCACTGTGGCACACGCCTGGCCGAACGGGCCGCTGTTTGCTTCATGTGCGGCGCGGTCATGCAAACGGCGCGGCGCCGGCGCCGGCAAATTCCCTGGCTCGACCTGGCGCTGCTCGTCGTCATTGTGGCAGCCATCGCCTTTTGGTGGACACGCCTGACCCCAACGGCCGACCCGATCGAGGTTAGTAGCGCTGCGCCGCTGCCCATAACGGAAATTGCGCACACCCAGACGCCGACTCTCACCCCAACATCAACAACGCTTACCCCCACCCTGCTGCCCGCAACATCCACCCCGTCGCCGACGCCAGCATTCATCACCTATAAAGTGGTGGCGGGCGATACGCTTTCAGGCATCTCCGCGCGCTTTGGCGTAGCGGTGGACGCCATTCTGAAAGCCAACAAGCTGCAGGTGAGTGCCCGGCTGGCGGTCGGTCAGGCCCTCATCCTTCCGACGGCCGGTATGAAGGTAGAAGCCCTGACCGCCAATGGCACGCCTGCCCCCACGGCTACGCCTGACAATGCGACGCTGATGTACCGTGTCAAGGCTGGCGACACCTTGTCGGGCATTGCTCTTCAATATAAGGCAACGGTCAGCGCCATTCTGGAGGCCAACAAACTGAAGGCGGACGCCATTCTGCGCATTGGCCAGGTGCTGATTATCCCCCGCGGGACCCCCATGCCCACCTCAACGCTCACGATGGCCGCCAGCCCAACCTCCACGGCGGGGCCTCCGCTGCCGGCGCCGGTTCTGCTTGGCCCAGCCGATGGCGCGATCCTGGCCGCCACCGAACCTGTTGTGCTGCGTTGGGCGGCGGTTGGCACCCTGGGCGAAGAAGACTGGTATGTCGTGCATGTGTGGTCACTGGCGCCAGGCGGGCCTGATCTGGAGCAACAAGTCAAGGGCACCAGCCTGCGCCTGGAGGCGACCTTGCGGCTGTCCGATTATGTGGCTGCACGCGGCTGGCGCTGGCGGGTCATCGTGGCGCGCCACTTCGGACATGCGGCTGACCCGGAGCCTCTACTTACCGCGCAGCCTGGCCCCACGCCAACCGCGACGGCGCTGCCCGATCCAGCCAGGCTGCTCTTGCTCAGCCCCCCGAGCGAGGTGCGTTCCTTCGCCTGGAATTGATCCCCACCCGCGATGCTCATGGGAATGGCCGCAAACTTGAGTTTTTTGCGTTCCAATGGTATCTTGTCTGTAGTGGTTGAATGACTGGGTTGAATGACTGAGTTGAATGAAAGTGCAGGGTTGAGGAGGAGTTATGAGTGAAAACAAGAAAACCGCGGTCGCCGGCGCCGGCAGTGGCGAGGGCAAGGCGAAGCGCCGCGTGAGTTCGTTCTACAAGCGTTTTTCAGACACGCGTGATTTGGCCGAAAGCCTCGTCATGGGCACACAGGCCACCGTGCAGGCGGCTGCCATGCAATCGAGCAGCGAAGCCGCCCAGGGCGCCGATCAGGCCACGGAGGCGGTCAGCGGCCTGGCTTCGACAGCCGGCGCCGCCACCCGCCAACTCATCGAGGCCACGGCGCGCACCGTGGGTGCAACCGGCGGCGGCATCAAGGGCGCGGCCAGCGGCATTGCCCAGGGCTTGAACATTGCCGGCGACGCCTTCTCGACGGCGACCCGAACGGCCGTCAGCGAATTTGGCTCCGCAGCGGACATGGCGGCCCAGGGTGATCTGGATGCTGCCGCGCGCCAGGCTGCGCAGGGCATCACCAACGTGTCACTCAGCGCGGCCATGGGTGCGATCGGCGCCGGGGCCACGGTGATGGGCGCGATCGTCGGCGGCGTGCAAGGCGCCGGCGCCGGCGCCATGGCCAGCAGCTTCGATATGACCGATGCCACCGCGCAGATGACCAAAGGGATGATCCGCGATACCGCCAAGAGCGCCGAAGTAGTCACTGATGTCATGACCGGCATCGTCAAAGCCAGCAGTAGGCGCGTCAAGAAGGCGCTGGTGCGCGACGCTGACTGAAGCAAACCAATCTGCCCCTGCCACGCGGAGCCGGGTGGCAGGGGCCTGATGTTTGTGGCCTGCCTGCTGCCATGCGGGTACTCCCGTCTTATTGACTTCGCACCTCTCACCTCCTATGCTCATAACCAGATAGTATTGCTATTTTAGTCAAAGTGCTCTTCGGGGAGGTAGTCCGCGTGTCGTCATCTTCTTGTCCCCAGCCTGTGCCGGCTGCCGCTTCTGCTGACCTACTCCATGATGTTTCCATGTTCGATCACGCACACGATGGTGTTTTTGTTGCCGATCCGTCCGGTGTGTTGTGCTATGTCAACGCTCGCCTTGCAGAGATGCTAGGCTGCGCCGGCGCAGCCGAACTGTTGGGCCGTCCCTTTCCGGCCGCACAGTGGGACACAAACCCCGCTTTTGCCGAGATGTGGCGCCAGCTTCTGGCTCAACATCACCTTCATCTGCCGGAAGTCACGTTACGCACGGTGGACGGCCGCGTGCTGCATGTCTCATGGGCGGCCGTATGTCTGCGGTCGGCTACCGGTGATCTCCTCGCTGTGCGCGGTCTGTTGGCAGAGCATGCGCAGCACCCGCCCGCAGACAACAGCGCCGGCGACAGCTATCGCCTGCTGGCTGCGCTGGCAGCTGTGGCCGACGCCACCAGCAGCTCACTGGATGTGCATGAGATTCTTGACGCCAGCCTGTTGACGGCCGCCTCGGTGATGCACGCGCCCATCGGCATCGTGCGCCTGCTGGACGCAAAGGGCACCTCACTGGTGCGGGCCAGGGAATTTGGCATCCCGGCAGAGGTTGAACTTCCTGTACGCACACCGCTGTGCGAGGGCCTGCTGGGAACCGTGGCCTGCAGTGGACTTCCGCTGCTCCTGGATGAGGCCAGCACGGACGCCCGTGCCGTGGCTTACGAAAGACACCTCGGCCTACGCTCGCTCCTGGCCGTTCCCCTGCGCACCCAAGCGCGCACGGTAGGCGTGCTGGCGCTGGGTGCGCGCCAGCCGGGCCATTTCACCATCGAGGACGTTGGTGTCGTGCTTTCCCTGGGCCTGCAAATTGGCGCGGTGGTCGAGCGTGCGCAATTGCACCAATCGGTCGCTGAAAAGGAGCGACTGCTCACACAGCAGATCGAAAATGCGCGCGATCCGATTATCAACGTGGACTTGCAGGGCTACGTCACGCTTTTCAATCACGCGGCCGAAGAACTGGTGGGTTATGCCCGCGCTGACGTTTTAGAGCAGCCCCTGGCCAGGCTCGTCGCACCGGAGCGCTCTGGCGCGATGCTGGCTGCGCTGCTCGGCCCAACCGGCGATGCCAGGACCAGCGATGTGGCGTTCATCACCGCGGCCGGCGAAGAGGTGCTGTTAGAGGTACGCGTGACCCCCTTGATGCGGGCCGGCGAACGAATCGGCGCGCAGTTGATCGGCCGCGATGTGCGTGCGCGGCGCCGGCTGGAGCGCGAAAAGGAGAGTTTTCTGGCGACGGTGTCGCACGATCTGCAATCCCCGTTGGCGGCCATCATGGGCTATGCGGAATTCCTGCTCAGCGGCGCAGCCGGCCACTTGACGGATACGCAGATGCAGTTCGTCGAGGTCATCCTGCAGTCGTGCCGGCATCAGTTGGCCCTGCTGCGTGATCTGCTGGAGATTTCCCGCCTGGAGTCGACGCGCTTCCAGTTAGAAAAGAATTGGGTCTGGTTGGATCAGCGGTTGAGTTGGCTCGTGCAGGCAGCCTTGCCGCAGGCGCTCGAAAAGCAGGTGGATCTGCACGCGCAACTGGCTGACAACGTTCCGCCCGTCTGGGCGGACCCGAACCGCATCGAGCGGGTTATCACGAACCTCATTTCCAATGCGGTAAAATTCACCCGCGCGCGCGGGCGCGTGGTGGTGCGCGCCTTTCATGATGATGAACTCCGGGCGGTGCGCGTGGAGATCAGCGATACCGGCATCGGCATCACGCCCGAAGATTTACCCAAGCTGTTCGACAAATATCAGCGCGGGCGCCTGTCTCGTGCGGCCAGCGAAGGCACCGGGTTGGGATTATACATTGCGCGCGGCATCATCGAGGCACACGGTGGCGAGATCGGTGTCGAAAGCACGCCCGGCAAGGGAAGCATGTTCTGGTTTACGTTGCCAACCGGCGCAGCGCCTGCGAGTGCGCTTTAGGCAACCCAGCAGCCTGTCAGGGCAGACTCGGACGGATGGCTATTCGCGCATCATGTTGTACACCAGGTCCGTATCGCCGATGACGCCAATTGGGCGCAGCTTAGCGCCATCTTCGCGCACCACCACAACCCGATGGACATGATGCTGGAGAAGCATATGAGCCACTTCGATCAGGCGCGTTTCCGGATGCACCGTGATGACTTGTGGACTCATGAAGACGCTTACCAACTCCTCTCTCCAATCCGAAGAATTGACGTAAGCACGCAGCAGATCAATGCGGGTGATAACGCCCGCCAGGTAGCCCTGGTCGTCAACAACGACCATGCCGCTGATGTCCTCCTCGGCAATGCGACGAGCCACCTCTTCCAACGTATCGTCGGTTCGGCAACTATAAATTCCAAGGCGCTTGGCATCCAGGACGGTTCGATTTGGCATTTGTACCTCTATGACATACCTTTATGACGCCCATGTCGGGCTTGCGCGAAAAGGTCAGCACACGGTCGTGTGTGTCTCTTTGCACAAATGCAGTTTATCAGGAAGTACGTGAGTTGTCAATAGGCACGGGCCACGCGGCCACGACCAATTTGACAGCCCCTGGGGCCGGTGCTAGAATCGCGCGACTGGCCCTCGTAGCTCAAAGGACAGAGCGCCTGGCTTCGAACCAGTAGGTTGGGGGTTCGAGTCCCTCCGGGGGTACTGGTGCATTTGGGCCTCAATGACTCAATGACTCAATAAACCGGCGATTCCGTGGCGTTGCAAGACGTTGAAAATCACCGGGAGTCCGTGAATGGACTGAGGCCCAAGTGGTCCCGATGCGCTGAACGTTGGAGTGCTGGTGCATAGGCGCTCCAACGTTCTTTGTTTACACATGCTGTGGCTATTGCGAAACCCATGCCAGCCGACGAACGCCTTCCGCTCAGCGGACGTGAAATCGAGATCTTAAGCCTGGTTGCCACCGGCAAGACCAACCAGGAAATCGCACGCGCCCTGTTCATCAGCCCCAACACGGTCAAAGTCCACCTGCGCAACATCTTCGAGAAGTTGCAGGTGCAAAGCCGTACCGAGGCCACGCTCGTCGCCATTCGCAGTGGCGTGGTCCAGGTGGGCGAGGCCAGCACCCCCCCGGTTAGTCTGGCCGGGACAGGCGCCGTACCGCCGCCGATCCTCGACCCGCAAGTGAGCGTGGAAACTGCGGCCGTTGACCCGGAACCGCCGCGGCAAGCGGCTCTCACCCACTGGCGGCCTGATCTGGGGCCGGCGCCGCCCATCCACCGCGGGCAGCGCGTTTACCTGGTGCTGAGTGTGCTCGGACTGATAGCGGTCTTGCTGGCGCCGTGGACGCGCGCCGCCATGAACAGCGGTCGCGCAGCCAGCAGCACCCTGCTCAGCGATGCGCAGATGATGCAGACCGGCCTGCCCAGCCGTCAGGACGCCGCGCGCTGGCGCGTGCGGGCCGTGCTCCCCGGCCCGCGTGCGCGCCATGCCCAGGTGGCCTTCCGGGGCCAGGTTTATGCCATCGGCGGTGAGACCCCCACCGGCATCACCGATTCGGTGGATGTCTATAATCCAGAGCGCAACGAATGGCAGCCGCGTACGAACCTGCCACGCCCGCTGGTCAACGTGCAGGCGGCGGTGCTGAAGAACCTGGTGTATGTGCCCGGCGGCATGTTGGCAGATGGCTCGCTGACAGCCGCTGCCTTGAGCTATGATCCCATTGCCGATTCGTGGGGTGAAGCGCCGGCCCTGCCGGCGCCGCGTGCCGCCTATGCCCTGGCCGCCTCTGAAGCGGCGCTCTTTGTGCTGGGCGGTTGGGATGGGACGCAGGTGGTGGCCTCGGTGTTGATCTATGACCCGGCCACGCGAGGCTGGCGCGCCGGCCCTCCCTTGCCAGAACCACGCGCACTGGCCGGCGCCGCGATCATCGCCGATCACCTGGTGGTCGTCGGCGGGTTCGATGGCGTGCAGCCGCGCAATACGCTGTTCATGTTGGCGCTCAACCGCGACGGTACACTGGAAGATGGTGCGTGGGAAGTGGGCGCCCCGCTGCGCAGTGCGCGCAGCGGACTGGGCGTGATTGTGGAGAGTGGCGCCCTCTATGCCTTTGGTGGCGCGGACGCAGCCGTGGACTACCACGAACGTTACGACCCCTTTACGCAGACCTGGTCGTCCATCGTGTCGCCCTGGACGGGCGCATGGCGCGGGATGGGTGTGGCTGTCGTCGCGCCCATGATTTACATCAGCGGCGGCTGGAACGGCGATTACGCGGAGATCAACGAACAGTATCAGGCCGGCTTCCGCACCTTCTTGCCCAACAGCCCGCGCTGAGTGGCGCCCGCTCCGAGTCCATGCACATCAGGCGCCGCGGCCCGGTCAGAAGGCCGGCCAGCTTTGTTTGCAGGCGGACACTCACAGTCCGGGCGCGGCCAACAGGCGAATTCTCTCCAGCGTTTCGCGCCAGGAAATCTCCGACAACCCCATCTTGAGGCGCAGGCGTTCTGCCGGCATCCCGGTGCGGTAATCGCGCACCGCGGCTGTCCAGCGCAGGCCCTCGAACGAGACGCTCTTGGTCATGCCGGCCGCCTTGCCGGTATCGCCCAGGACATACTCCAGATTGCGGGATGTACACTCGAACAGAAAGACCTTCGGCTGGTATTCGCGCAGGTACTGTTGAATGGCCGGCGCCAGTTTGGGGCTGAGGCCAAGTTTGCGCTCTTTGTCATGATAACGAGGGTTGTCATAGCGCACATAGACCGCGGGGCCAAGTGGATCGGAACTGTCGAGATGTTCGAGCTTGACACGCATGGCCTCGCCTTTCTTCATGGCGGTTTGCAGCACCAGGTTGATGAGCAGATAGGGCCGCGCATCAGGCTTGCTGCGGTTCCAGAGCATGTCCTGACTGGTTTGCAGCATCTGCTTGACTTCATTGTCATACAGAATCACCGGCAGCGCCGCGCTGGTCGGCAGATGAATGATCGGCGCCGCGGGATCGCTGGCGATAACCTCGGTCGCGCGCAACCAGGCAAAGAAGACCTTCAGGGTCGTCAGGCGGCGGGCGTAGCTTTTGGAGCTGCACGGCGCCTTGCGTTCATGCTCCAGCCAGTAGAGAAATTGCTGCAAGGCCTGGGTGCTCAACTGATGGAGCGGCCGGCTGGCGCCGGTGTGGCGTCCCAGCAAGCGCAGATCGCTCTGAAACGATTTGACGGTGTTGTCGGCAAACCCCTGGCGCACCATGTAAGGATAAAACGCGGTGATGGCCGCGGCCAGGGACGATTGCCCGGTCAGCGTGGGTGTCTGGGTAATAGGCGGCGCCGGCGCCCTCTCCTCCGGCGGCGCAAAGAGACTGGGTTGTACTGCATCGGCTTCTAAATCTGCCATGTGTTACCCTCCCGACACCCATTGCATTTCGCATAGTTTAGCACGCTTAGATTCTAACCCATTTGCGGCGTTTTGTCAATCCCCTCCAAAAATCGAAATGCGTGGCAAATTCAGGGTCAGGTTGGCAGTACGCTGAAATCCTGGAGAATGGACCCGCCGATGAACTCGCGCAACAGCGAGTTGTCGGGCACCATGTCCAGCGGACAAGGCAGAAACCATTGCAGGAAGGCCAGCAGGCGCCGCGCCTCCACGTACTCTAACCCGCTGCTTTCGATCTGCAGCAACAGCGGCTCGACATACGGCTTGAGTACCGCCAGCTCGTAGACCAGGGCCGAATTGAACATCACGTCGGCGTTTTCCTGGTATGGAAAGATGTAGGTCGTTTCGCCGCTGCGCACACTGTCCCAGCGTTGAATCGTGGACTGCGCGCTGTAGCCACGGTACTGCGCGTCGCGTAAAATGCGGCGCAGCAGACGGGTGTCCGTGGTGGGGATGCGGTTGTGATCATCGAGGTTCAACTGTGTCAGGGCCGACACATAGATGCGATAGATGCAATCTGGCGGAATATCAGGCACCAGGTTGGGGTTCAGTCCGTGAATGCCTTCCGCAAGGATCACCACATCATCGCGCAGGCGCGTGGTTGACCCGGTTTCACGTTGACCATTGTGAAAATTGTAGCGCGGCAGTGCCACCTCACGCCCGGCCATCAGGTCGAGCAGGTGCGTGTTCAACAGAGGCCGATCGAGGGCGTCTAGCGCTTCGAAGTCATAATTGCCCTGGGCGTCGCGCGGGGTCAAGTGACGGTCCAGAAAGTAGTTGTCCATTTCCAGCGCAAATGGGCGCAAACCGTGCGCCAACAACTGCACAACCAGGCGTTTGGCAAAGGTGGTCTTGCCAGAGGAGGACGGCCCAGCGATGAGAATCAGACGCACGCGCTCGCGGCGGCTGCCAATGTCGTGCGCAATGGTCGCGATACGCTGCTCGTGCAGCGCCTCATTGACCAGGATCACTTCCTGCATACGACCATCCTGGATAGCATCGTTCAGAGAGCTGACATCTCCGATCTTCATGATTTCCATCCACGCGCGGTGCTCGCGAAAGACGGCCGCCAGCTTGGGGAAATCCTGATCATCAGGCAACTGATAGGGAGCGCGACGGCGTGGGAAGCGCAATAGGAATCCAGGGGGATAGGGCTGCACGGCGAACAGATGTAAATAACCGGTAGAGGGCAGCATGTAGCCGAAAAAGTAGTCAACCACGCCTCGCAGTTCGTAGACCGGCAAGTACTCCTTGCGCCGATATTTCAGGAGGTTGACCTTGTCCTGGTCGCCTTGCTGCTTGAACAGGGCGACGGCTGTCCCCACCGGTACATTACGGCGCACAATAGGCTCATCGGCTGCGGCGATCTCGTGCATACGCTGATTGAGCTGCGCCACTTCGTCTGCGCTCAAGGGCGGGCGCCCCCTGACCTCGCAAAACAGGCCGCCCATGGTCAAAGAGTGATCCACCAGCACCCTGGCGTCGGGGAAAAGTTCATGCACTGCGACCACCAGCAGGAACGCCAGTGAGCGCTGATAGATACGCATGCCGTCGCTGTCGGACATCGTCACCGGGCGCACATGGACGTCTTCGTTGACAACCTGACTCAGTTCGGATAGATGCCCGTCCACCAGTGCGGCCATCACCGGCGCCTGCTCCGTGGACCAGGCGTGCTGGATGAAGGTTTCGAGACTCGTGCCGGTCGGGCCGGCAAAGATGCGCCCGTCAGCCAGATGTACCTGCACCGCGCTGCGAGGAAGTGCCGGTACGATTATGTCACTTGGTAGTGTCTGCGCGTGTGCTGCCATGCTTATCGTTCTATGACCTCTCTGAGGTAGAATAGGGTTTAGATAACCTAACTTTACTGCAAGTGCTGGGAATGTCAAAAGATGACCTCTGGTCATCCATCATGTTTGGGAGCCGACACCTATGACCGCACAAACAACCGCACAAACAACCGCCCTCAGCGCGAAGATGACAGCCCTGGATAAGGTGTGGGCAGCGATCGCGCTGCTCACGCCGCTGTGGCTTGCCTTCCTGACCCCCCTACAACGCCTCGACGTATGGTGGCATCTCAAAGTGGGTGAGGCCATTGTGCAGACCGGCCAGATCCCCACGGTTGACATCTACTCTTTCACGGCCAACGGGACGCCATACGGCTACGCCAATGTCTGGC
Organism: Candidatus Amarolinea dominans; assembly: GCF_016704685.1. Taxonomy (NCBI): domain Bacteria; kingdom Bacillati; phylum Chloroflexota; class Caldilineae; order Caldilineales; family Candidatus Amarolineaceae; genus Candidatus Amarolinea; species Candidatus Amarolinea dominans. Next base: position 74,799 of record NZ_JADIZS010000009.1, on the reverse strand, counting down.
TGGCCGACGTCATCTTCTACGGGCTGTATCGCAGCGGAGGCCCTGCCCTGTTGATCGGCATGACCGGCCTCTTGCTGTGCGCCGCGTGCGGGCTGAGTTGGCACCTGGCCTTTCAGCGCAGCGCCAGCGCGCGCCTGGCGACGGTGGCGAGCCTGGCGGGCGCCGTGCTGATCATTCGTTTTGGCGCCGCCCGCCCGCAGATTTTCTCCATTATCCTGTTTGCCCTGTTTTTCTGGTTGCTGGGTCAGGCGCGTGCCCGCGGACAGGGCCGATGGCTGTGGCCGCTGCCTTTGCTCATGGCGCTGTGGGCCAACCTGCACGGTGCGTTCCCGCTGGGCCTGCTGCTGATCGTATTTTTCCTCGGTGAAGGGCTGCTGCGCTATGGGTTGAAGCAGCCGCTGCCCGCGGAACGACGGCTGCTGCTGGCGCTTGCGGCTTGCCTGCTGGCGTCGGTTGCCGCCGCCGGTGTGAATCCGGCCGGCTACGCGGTTTTCAGCACAGTACAGGGCATCATGGGCGCCCCGGCCGTCCAGCAGTTGGCGCTGGAATGGCAAGCGCAAGATATCAAACTGGGCGCCGATCTGCCATTCTTTGCCCTCTGTGCGCTAACCTTCCTCGCGTTGATCTACACGCCGAGCCGGCCGTGGATCGGTGATGTCCTGCTCTTGGGTGGCTTCTGCGCTTGGTTTGAGCGCGCGCCGGCACGGCGTGTGGCTGGCATTGATCGCACCGCCTTTGGTGGCAGGCTACTTGGCGCAGTGGCCCTGGCCGGCGCGCCCCGCGCGTGTGACCAAAAGGACAGACGCGCCCGTCACTCACGGCCAGGGTGCGCCGCGCCTGCTGATCGGCGTTCTGCTCCTTCTCACCCTGTTGCTCAGCCCCTGGGTGCGCCCGCGCCTGCCCAATCAGCGCCTGGGTTACGGTTTGCTCGACGCGCGCACCCCGGTCGCGGCGGTCGAGTATATGGCAGAGCAGGGTGTGCAGGGGCGCGTGTTTCATCCGCAGTGGTTTGGTGACTACCTCCTCTGGCGCCTCAGCCCTGCCGTCCAGGTCTTCCTGGATGGCCGCGTGCATCTGTATGACTGGCAGACCTGGCGCAATCACAGTGCGATCCTCAACGCGTGGGATTGGGAACGGCTCCTGGCAGACTACCAGATCTCCTGGGTGCTCCTGGATACCGCCGACCCAACACAGACTGAGCTGCGCGCCGCGCTGCGCGCCTCACCGCGCTGGCGGCTCCGCTACGCCGACGACGTTGCTCTCCTCTTCGGTCGCGCCCCGTAGCTCGGTGCGCGGCCTTCCGCACGATACAAGCAGGGTAGTACATCTGTACCAGGAAAAATCATTGCGATTGGGCCGCGGGTACCATTGAGATTCGCCATCATCGGGACTACACTAGAGCCAATCAAGTACGAAGGAAGTCAGGGAAGTCAGGGCAGTGAGTGCCGTGAACCTTGACCCAAACGAATGGCTCAGCCATCATTCATTCATAAGGAGATCGAAATGTTTACTTATCTGGTCGCTCTGTTGAACCGTGAAGAAGGGCAGGACCTGGCCGAGTACGGTCTGATTATCGCCCTGGTCGCCATCGTCGTCATCGCTGCGCTGACCGCCCTGGGTGGCAGCCTCAACACCATTCTCACCAGCATCTCTGGGTCCATCTAACTCAAGCTAACTCAAGCCCTGAAAATTGGCCGCCTGCAGAAGTTGCGCAGTCTCCGCAGGCCACTCTCCCCGCACGAATCACGCCCGATCTCGATCATTAATCGTTTTAATCTGTTTCTTGTGTGCTCATGAAAGGAAAATGCATCATGTTGAACTATCTGGTCGCTCTGTTGAACCGTGAAGAAGGGCAGGACCTGGCCGAGTACGGTCTGATTATCGCCCTGGTCGCCATCGTCGTCATCGCTGCGCTGACCGCCCTGGGTGGCAGCCTCAACACCATTCTCACCAGCATCTCTTGCGCTATCTAATCTCCCAAGTCGAGCCGTGAGAGTCGCTGTCAGTGAAGCCCGGCATTGGCCTACGGCACTGAGGCGGTAAATCATGAACAGAGCGGGGCTTAACCGATAAGTTAAGCCCCGCTTTGCGTTTCTGCGCGTGGCAGCTTGCGTCATATGAACGTGAAGGAGTGAAAAATGCAGTCACACCAAACCCTTGCCCACCGGCGCCAGGCCGGACAAAACCTGGTTGAACTGGGCCTGCTGTTGCCCATGTTGATCCTGATGCTCGGCATCCTGTTCGACATGGGGCGCGCCTTCAATGCCTACATCGTCATGACCAATGCTGCTCGCGAAGCGGCGCGTGTGGGCGCCGTCACGCCGAGTGACACCGCCGGCATCACCACTGCCGCCCTGAGCGAGATGCAGCGAGGGGGCCTGAGCACATCCTTGACCCAGGTGCAGATCAGCACAGACTACGGAACCCGCGAAGTGCGGGTCACGCTGACCTACAGCTTTCCTCTCTTGGGCGCGATGATCTTTAGCGGGCAACCGGTACTATTGCAACGCGGCGTAAGTATGGTTATCCTGTAAGTGATACTAACAAGAAAGGATCACCACATGTCGCAACCAGGGCAGCCGTTGTTTCCGGAGATGCATCCTCGGCGGTCAGAACATGGCCAGAGCACGATCGAGTTTGCGTTATCTGTGGGATTTGTCATGCTGCTGCTGATGGCGTTCCTTGATATGGGCCGCGCCATTTACGCCTTCGGTGTGGTGGCAGAGGCGGCGCAGGAGGGGGCGCGTTATGCGGTCATCTCCCCCAACGACACAACCGGTATCGTCAATACGGCACGCAGCCACGCCGTGGGCCTCAACCCGAGCCTGCTCACCGTCACGCGCAGCCTCCCGAATACGTCGCAGGTGGACGTGCAGGTGACGTACCAGTTTCGCCCGGTGACTCCCATGATCAGTCAAGTCATTGGAGGAAGCGGCTTCATCCAGCTCAGTAATACGGCGCGCATGTTGATCGAACGCTGACTTAGGAGCGAGTTGGCAGGATCACCGGCTCACACTCAAGGCTTGAGGATCGGGGCAGCGGCGATTTTCAATGTGGAAGCCTCCCGTAGAAGCCTCCCGTGGAAGCCTCCCGTAGAAGCCTCCCGTAGAAGCCTCCCGTAGAAGCCTCCCGTAGAAGCCTCCCGTAGAAGCCCCCCGTGGAAGCCTCCCGTTGAAGCCCCCCGTGGAAGCCTCCCGTTGAAGCCCCCCGTGGAAGCCTCCCGTGGAAGCCCCCGTGGAAGCCCCCCGTGGAAGCCTCCCGTAGAAGCCTCCCGTAGGAAGCCCCCCGTAGAATAATAGGAAGCCCTACTTCTTCAATGAAGGACATGAAAGAGGGCAGAGAGAAAGGCAAGAGAGAGAGGCAACAGAATGGAGACAGAAGGATGATTTGCAAATGGATCGCCCAACGGCGTGACCTGGTACACCCCCGCCTGCACAAAGGACGCCAGTCAGGACAGTCGCTTGTTTTGATCGCGCTGCTGCTGCCAGCGCTGCTGGGGGTGATTGCGCTGGCGATTGACGGTGGCTACGCCTATGCGCAGCGGCGTCAGATGCAAAACGCCGCCGACGCGGCGGCCGTCGCAGGCGCACGGGCTTTCGCCCTGCAGAGCAATGTCAACTCCGAAGTGTCTCGCTTTACCAGTGCCAACGGTGCCTCTTCGTTCTCATGGCGTCAGTTAAGCGAAACACAAACCGATGTGTTGACCAACCTGAGTATCAACCTCACCAACATCGAGGTGACAGCCAACGTGACCTTCGACACGTTCTTTGCTCGCATTGTTGGCATCAACCAGATGACCGCCACGGCCACCGCGCGCGCACGCGTGCAACCGGTGAACGGTATTGGCAACATGCTCCCCATCATTCCATACGAGCAGAATTTCGTCTTCGGCCAAGAGTACAACATGTGGGACAATGTGCAGAACGCGCCTGGCGGATTTGGCTGGGTCAACTGGGACGGCGGCTCGCCGAGTACCCCGGTCCTGGTCAACTACATCTCGAACCCTGCGTCGTCCGGGGTTCGCAACATCGGTGATTGGGTGCATTCGATGACCGGCGTCAAGTCCAGTTCCCAGGTGCGTGACGCCCTCTCCTACTGGCTGAACCGGCCGGTGATCGTGCCCATGTACGATCAGGTCACCGGCAGCGGCAGCAATGCCATGTACCGCATCAGCGGGTTCGCCCAGTTCATCATGACCAGTTTCAGCCTGACCGGAAACCCCAAAACCGTCCGTGGTCGCTTCGCGGGCCTGGTCATGCCAGGCAACGGTGGTTTCACGCAGTGCTTGACCTGTATGGTCACGATCAATCTGAGTCAATAGGGCGCCGTCGCGGCAAGGGCGGAGGCCTGCGCATGACCTCCGCCTCTTGGCGCCAGGAGTTGAGCAATACCGTGCAAAACGTGCAAAACGTGGATCCAAACGAAACAGAAAACGGCCCCAAGTCAGCCTCAGAGCGAGCGCTGGATCTGATGGTGGCGGTGGTGTGGGCGCTGGTGGCCGGCGGCTACCTGTGGGGCCTGCGCCAGGAACGCAGCCTGGCCGGGCTTGGGCTGTTCATTTTCTACACCCTGGTTGCCGTCAGCTTCTTGCGCCGGCGCGCCGCACGGCGGACGCCGACCTGGTGGGAAAATGGCCTGGCCTTGTTCGGCGTCTTTTTACCCATGTTCGGTCTGCGGCCCGCAGCAACCGGTTGGCCCATCGCCGGCGTGGTTGTCCAGGTGCTCAGCCTGGCCGGCATGATCGTGGCCCTGGGGTTCCTGGGGCGCAGTTTCGGAATTGCCCCGGCTGATCGCGGCGTTGTCAGGCATGGGTTCTATGCCGTGATTCGCCACCCGCTGTATGCATGCGAAACCCTGTTCTACCTGGGTTTTCTGTGTGCCAATCTTTCGATCATGAATGGACTAGCCGTGATCATGATAACCGCGATCACGGTGGTGCGCATCTTGCGTGAAGAGCGCATTATCAGCGGTTATCAGGCTTACGCACAGCAGGTGCATTGGCGCCTGCTCCCGTTCGTCTGGTAGCGCTGACAAGACGGTTAGAAGGAGCGATTCATTATGCGACAACGTGCTGGCTGGTTCTGGTTAGTGACTGGTATTCTGGTCGCTTTATTTGCTGGCTTTATGACATTTCGTACCCTTGCGCAGGCCACAGTAAACCAGGCTCTTCTGCAGGATGTGCCTGTTTCGCAGGCCGTCGTCGCGGCGCGTGACGTACCCGCCAACACGGTGCTCACTGCCGACGACCTTGAGGTTCGGGAAATGCCGGATCAATTCCTGCCCGCAGGCGCCGTGCGCGACATTAACGACGCCCTGGACAAGATCACCACCGTGCAGATGATCACCGGCGAGGTGGTGCAGAGCCTGCGGTTGGTGACGCCCGATGTTACCGTGGCGACCAACCTGGCCTTCACGATTCCAGCGGGCAAGGTGGTGATGGCGCTCCCCCCGCTTGATCTGATGAGCAAGCTCGGTCTGCTCAAGGCTGGCGACAAGGTTGACCTCCTGGTCAGCGTGAACGTGGGGGATAGCGCCAGTAGCGGCCAGTTGGCAACGATCAGTTCCTTACAGAATCTGACCATCACGGCCATCGTCATGCCGCAGATTGACATTCCCCAGGGCGCGACCGTTTCCCCTGATGGCAGCGGCAAGGAAAGCGGCTCGGTTCAAGCCCTGCTTTTTGCGCTTGACCCGCAGGATGCCCTGGTCCTGAAGTATCTGAAGGACAGCGGCGGTATCATTGATATTGTTCTGCGGGCTAACAATAGCGATGAATTTGCGCGTACCGAGCCTGTGGACTTGCCTTATCTGGTGGACAAGTACCACTTCCAGATCCCGGCAACACAGCAAAGTGCTGACACGGCTGCCAGTCGCTAGTGGATTCTGGGCCAGTCGCTTGACAATGCCCGGTTTTGCAGGCGCAAGGCAGATTTCGTCAGGGAATGCCTTTTCTGTGAGGAGCTGACATGATGGTGTCGCGTTCGTACAAAGCTATCCGTGTGCTGGTCGTCAGCGGCCGCACCAACCATGCTGTTGAGATCACGGACGCGTTTACCGGGGTAGAGGATGTCCAGGTTGTGGGCGTGGTCACTCGACCTGACCAGGCCATCAAACTGGCTGAACAAGCGCAGATTCATGTTGCGCTCATAGACGACACCGTGCCCGAAGCAACGCCTTCGAGCGTCACCCGTGCGCTGGTCACCGCGCTACCCTCGGTGGCCGTGGTCGTGCTGACCTCGAGCCATGCAGTTGATGAAGTTCGCTTGTCCATGCTGGCCGGTGCGCGCGGCTTCCTGATGCAGCCCTTTAGCGCTGCAGAACTCATGGCTACCGTGCGTCAGATTTTCGAGCTGGAAGCGTCACGTCAAGCCTTGTCGGTCAGTCACGCGCCGGCCTTTGCCCCACAGCACAAGGCCAAGATCATTACCGTGGCCGGCCTCAAAGGCGGCGTGGGCCGCACGATGGTTGCCAGCAACCTGGCTGTGGCTCTGCAGGATGCCCTGGGTAAACATAACGCAGGCGTGGTCGTGGTGGACGGGCACCTGGGCGCCGGTGACATCGGCAGCGTGCTGAACCTGCGGCCTTTGCACACCCTGGCCGACCTGCTGGCCCGCGGCGGTGAGCTGGATCGTGACGTGATGGATGCCATCCTGACCACGCACCCTGCCGGATTACGCGTGCTGCTGCCGGCCTCGCAGTTCAACGGGCTGGAGGTGGTAGAGCCTTATCATATGGAACAGGTGCTCACGCAATTGCAGCAGATGTGCGAATACATCGTGGTGGATACCGGGCCGGCCCTCGACCGCACCACGCTGGTCATGCTCGACATGGCTGACATGCTGTTGGTCGTCACTACGCCGGAGATTCCCTCCCTGTTGCGCACCAGCCTGTTTCTGGATTCGGGGCGTAGTTGGGGCTATTCGGATGCAAAGATGCAGTTGGTGCTCAACCGTGCCAACAACAAGGGGGGGATTCCGCTGGCAGATGTGGAGGCGCATCTGCGCACTAAAGTGGCGCTGACCATTCCCGATGATGCGGCCCTGGTGACCTACTCGATCAACCGGGGCGTGCCCCTGGCGATGAGCGACAAACGCAGCCTGGTGGCTGCGGCGCTGATCGAACTGGCCCGGCGCATCATGGGAGGAGAGCCGACGAAGCAGGCAGCGCAGAAATCGGACGGCTTGCTTGGGCGTTTGTCCAACTTACGCATGCCCGGCGCTGGTATCAGCACGGCTGCGGTTCAGCCTGGCGCCAGCAAGGTCAACATGGTCGGTTGGAGCAGCAGTAAATAAGGGAGAGATGACCTATGTTAGTCGCACTGACACTCGGTCTTGCCATTGTGGTCGCTGTCATCGCCTTGTTCATGGGCGTCTTCTTGGTGATGGAGCCAGATAAAGAGATGACGTCACGCTTACTTTCGCTGACGACATCGGCGGGAGAGGCGCCCGAACCTGACGAGAGCCAGGGCAAAATCGGCGGCAAATTGAACAAACCGGTGGGCAAAGCGATGAACCGCTTGGGACTGAGTGGCAACATTGCCCACAAGTTAGCCCAGGCCAACATGGCAATTACGCCCAGCGAATACTACATTATTACCGCCGGCCTGATGCTCGGCGCGCTCCTGCTCGGCTGGGTGCTCACCCGCATATTCGCCGTTGGCATGGCGGCAGCGCTGGTCGCGTATATGATCCCCGGTTCGCGGCTCAAGAGTGCGCACAGCAAACGTCAGCAGAACTTCACGCATCAACTGCCGGATCTCATCATGATGCTGGTCAGTTCTTTACGAGCCGGTTATGGCCTGGTGCATGCCATCAATATCGTGGTCAGTGAGATGCCATCGCCCTCGTCAGAGGAATTCGAGCGCGTAGTGCAGGAGATTGCGCTTGGCTTTTCCTTGCGCCAGGCACTCGCCCACATGGTCGAGCGTATCGAAAGCGATGACCTGGGCCTGATGGTGACGGCCATCAACATTCAGCATGAGGTGGGTGGCAATCTGTCGGAGATCTTGGAGACGATCAGCAACACGATTCGCGAGCGGGTGCGTATCAAAGGCGAGATCCAGGTCATGACGACACAGCAGCGTTACACCGGGTATGCATTGGTCGGTATGCCTTTCATTCTGGCCGTCATTATTTCTGTGATCAATCCTGGCTACATGTCCGAGATGTTTCAGCCCGGTTGGCCGATGTTTATTCCGATTGGCGCGCTCATCATGATCTTCATGGGCTTCATCCTGATGCGCAAGATGATTCGTATTGATTTTTAGAGGAGTTATCCGATGTTATCGAATCCTTTCGTCTTGAGTGTTCTGGTTGGCTTGGGCGCCGCCCTGTTTCTGTACGGCATTTACCACGTGCGACAGCCGGCCGAGCTGCGCAGGCGCGTGCGGTCCGCCTTCGAAGACCCCGCGCAGTCCTATGAGCAGTTAGAGTTGCAGACCACGTTTAGTGAACGCGTGATGCAGCCGCTGCTGCGGCGTATTTTGGCCTCTGCCAGCCGCTTCGCACCGGCCGGCAATGTCGAGCGCCTGAAGCACGACCTGATTGTTGCCGGTAATCCGCGCAATCTGACCCTGATTGACTTCATGGGGCTGCGGTTGGTGGCCGGGCTGGTGGCGGCTGTCATTGCCTTCTTCCTGTTATCATGGCGCGGCATGAATGGGATATCGGCCATCCTGTTCTCGTTTGCCGGGGGCATCATGGGCACCTATCTGCCCAACTACTGGCTGAAGCGGGCCATCAAGGCTCGGCAGCGCGAAATCACACGCGCCCTGCCCGATGCCCTGGACATGCTCTCGATCTGTGTTGATGCCGGTCTCGGCTTCGACGCCGCCCTGATGAAGGTGGGTCAGCGCTGGCAGAACGCCCTGGCCCTGGAATTCGGCCGGGTGATCGGCGAAATTCGCATGGGCGCCCGCCGTCAGGAGGCCCTGCGCAACCTGGCCAGCCGCACCGATGTGCCAGAGGTTTCAAGTTTCGTGGCGGTCCTGGTGCAGGCTGACAGCCTGGGCGTTTCCATCACCGACGTCTTGCACGCTCAGTCGGAACAGATGCGCATGCGACGACGCCAGTGGGCTGAAGAACAGGCACGCAAGGCGCCCCTCAAGATGCTCATCCCATTGGTCATGTGCATTTTTCCCGCGTTGTTTGCGGTGATTCTCGGCCCTGCCGTGCCCCGTATCGTGCGGGCATTTGGCAATATGTAACTCGCCCCGATGGTCGTTGACCGATAGGATGAAACAATCATGGATACCAACCAAACAGATTCGACAACGCTTCAGTATGATCCGCTCTATCAGGAGGCGCTCCTGCACCTGCAGCAAGGGCATTGGCCCGAAGCAAGCCAGCGCTTCGACGTTCTCATGCAACGCTATGAGGGCGTCAATGAGCTGAGATCACTGCAAGAATATGCTCAGCTCAAGGCTTCCCTGACTCAGCACGGGCCGCGCACAGGCCTGGGAGGGACAGCGCGGCTGCGTGAAATCTTCACCCGCCGGCGCGCTGGCGCTCTTGCTTCTGTTGGTGTTTGGCGCCTGGGTCGTCTTTTTCCGCAGTTACGTGAAACCCGCAACCGACGTGCGCGCATCGGCGCTGCGCCTCGACGAGCATTTGACGGTTGCACACGATGCGCTCACCCGCAGCGATTATGTCACGGCGCAGCGCGAGTTCCAAGCGGTATTGACCGAGGACCCCAACAACACCGAGGCGCTGCAAGGGTTGAACACCGCACGCAGCCAGGCCGATCTCGAAGCCACGTACGCGCGGGCCGCAGCCTTGCAGCGTGACGGCAATTGGGAGCAGTCACTCCCCCTGCTGCAGCAAATCGCCGCCACATCCCCTGGCTTTCGTGATGTAGATGAGATGCTGCAACGTGCAAACCGGGGACAAGGGGTTGGTGAGCGTTATGCGGCCGCGGACGAAGCGTTTCGCACGCAAAACTGGCAGGCAGCCATCGAAGGCTATGAGGCGATGCGCAGCCTGGATGTGCGCTATGAGCAAACGACGGTGACGGCTAATCTTTTCGCGGCCTACGTACACCAGGGCAAGACCATTTTGAGCAGCGAAACCAGCGCCGATGCGGCCGAGACTGCCCTCAGCATGTTCCAGCAGGCCCTGACCCTCAAGCCGCGCGAGTCGGAGGCCACGACCCTGCGCGATCAGACACAAATCTTCATCACCGGCAATTCCGCGTTCCAGAAGGGTGAATGGCGCAGCGCCATCGCCCTCCTGCGGCCTGTGTACGATCAAGCGCCTGGTTTTCTGAACGGGATGGTCGCCACACGACTGTACGATGCATATCTTGAGAGCGGGTCCGCGTACCAGCGTGAGCGCAATTACGTGGATGCGTTCAAGGACTACACCACTGCCAGCGAATTGCAGGTTCCAGACGCCAGCCGCGCGCAGGAACGGGTGCGCACGGTGGGCCTGCTCTTGACACCTACCCCAACACCCTCGCCTTCGCCAACGCCAACCGAGGCGCCCGCCACGCCGACGCCGCAGCCGCCACAGGTGGCCGTGGAGCCGATCAAGCTCTCCTCGCCCAAGCTCAAAGGGATGATCGTCTTTCGCAGTATGCGGGAAGAAGGTGCGGGGCTTTTCGCCATGCGCCCTGACGGCAAAGGGATTGTGCCCGTGGAGGACGAGCAAGGAACCGTCGAAGTCGTCGGCGTCAACGGCGAAAACCTGACCATGAATTACCGCAGCACCGGTTATGAAAAACTGGAAGCCCTGGACGCATGGACCCCCGATCGGCGCCTGCGCGTGTTTGTCGAAGGCTCCAAGAATGAAAAGACGATGACACCCATCTATCTGTGGCACTACGACATTCCGCAGAACTGGGACACCGTCCGCACCCAGGTGCTGGACAACACGGCTACCAACTACAACCCGGTCCTGACGCCCGATGGAACGGTCATCGTCTTCGTTTCCCAAAAGGACGGCGATGACGAAATATGGCGGATCAACAGCGATGGCACCGGTTTGCGACAACTCACGCGCAACGACTGGGAATGGGACAAACACCCATCGCTATCCGCGGATGGCAAATGGATCGTCTTTTGGTCCAATCGTGGCTCGACGGGCAATGGTCAACTGCTGATCATGGACCTGGACGGCAAAAATGTGCGCACGATCAGCAGCGGCAAGAATTACGATTGGGACCCCATCTGGATCAAGTAAGACGCCTTGCTGCTTGCATTAGGTGTGAGCCAAGTTTGCTGACCCAGACTTTGCTCCTGTCAGGAGAAAATTATGTCACTATTGAACCGAACCAATAATCGGCCGCCGATCCCGCCGCCGCCGCCGCCCATGGAGCGCCCCAAACTAAACCGGATTGATCGCCCGAACGGGAACCCGCTCGGGCCATTGCCGCCACCGAATGTTTCCGCCGCGCGCCCCAGCGCGCCACCACCAACCGCCGACGTCACCAACTCAGAGCCGTACCTGATGGTCAAAGACCAGGTTCAGCGCCGCTTGCTGATGGAGATGACGCCAGGGATGAACCTGGCCACGCCCGATGAGGCGCGGCGTGTCATCGAGCCGATCTTTACGCAGGTCCTTTCGGAGGAGAACGTTGTTCTCAATCGGCAGGAGCGCCTCAACCTGTTCGAGTCCATTCTGGCCGAGATCATCGGCTATGGCCCGATTCAACCACTGCTGGATGATGATTCAATCACCGAGATCATGGTGAACGGCCCCAAGAAGGTGTATATTGAACGCAAAGGCAAGCTGACGCTGAGCAATGTCGCCTTTACGGATAACGAGCATGTCTTGCGCATCATCGAGCGCATTGTGACACCCCTGGGCCGGCGCATTGATGAATCGTCACCGATGGTGGACGCGCGCTTGCCTGATGGCTCGCGTGTCAATGCCGTCATTCCGCCCCTGTCCCTGGATGGGCCGTGCTTGACCATTCGTAAGTTTTCCAAGATTCCGTTTACCGCCGATGACATGCTGCGTTTCGGCACCTTCACGACCGAGTTCATTGAATTCACCCAGGCCGCGGTTGAAGCCCGGCTCAACATCATCGTATCAGGGGGTACCGGCTCAGGTAAAACCACCGCACTCAACATCCTCTCGGCGTATATCCCGTCCGACGAACGTATCGTCACCATCGAGGACTCGGCCGAGCTGCAATTGAAACAGGAGCATGTCGTGCGCCTGGAGTCGCGGCCGGCCAACATCGAAGGTAAAGGCCGTATCAGCATTCGCGACCTGGTCATCAACGCCTTGCGCATGCGTCCCGAACGCATCGTCGTCGGTGAGGTGCGCGGCGGCGAGGCGTTGGACATGCTGCAGGCCATGAACACCGGTCATGACGGCTCCATGACCACCGCTCACTCCAATGGCCCGCGCGACACCATTTCACGTATCGAAACGATGGTGCTCATGGCCGGCATGGACTTGCCCCTGCGCGCCATTCGCCAGCAGGTGGCCTCGGCCATTGACCTGGTGATTCACCTGGACCGCCTGCGGGACGGTTCACGCAAAGTCACGCGCGTCTCTGAGGTCATCGGCATGGAAGGCGACACCGTGTTGATGCAAGACGTATTCGTGTTCCAGCAGCGAGGCATGGAAGGCGACAAAATCCTGGGACGGCTCGAACCAACCGGCCTGCGGCCCAAGGTGTATGAAAAGATCGAAGCCGCCGGTCTGCACCTGTCGCCATCAGTTTTTGGTCTTGTCAACGCCAACACAGCCAATCCGCTGCGGCGTCATTAGTAGGGGCATGGCCTTGCGCCTGCCCGCGTGGGCGACCGCAAGGGTGCGCCTACAAATTGAGGGGGTAGGGGCATGGCCTTGCGCCTGCCCGCGTGGGCGACCGCAAGGGTGCGCCCCTACAAATTGAGATACGTCAGAGGTATATCGTGAAAGTTTATAATGTCACACAGCAGCAGTGGTTAGCCGAGCGGACAGAAATCGCCGAAAATTTTTGGACACGGCTGCGCGGCCTGATCGGCCACGCGCCATTGCGCCCTGGTGAAGCCATGTTGATCCGTCCCTGCAAAGGTGTCCATTGCTGGTTCATGGGATTCCCACTGGATATCATCTTTGTAGATAACAACTGGCGTGTTGTGTCTGTTGAACATGACATGCGACCCTGGGCAGTGGGCAGGCCAATCAAAGCAGCAGCCTTCGTAATCGAAATGGCCTCAGGCGAAGCTCAGCGCACGCAAACGATGGTAGGTGACCAATTGCAAGCGCGTGCCACCTGATCCCACACCAAAAGGAAGTGGGTAGCGTTCATGGCATACAAAGTTCTGGCGGTTGATGACGATCGCGACCTGTTACGTATGATGGTGCTCGTTCTCCAGAATGCCGGCTACGAAGTCCTGCCGGCGCGCAGTGGCAGCGAAGCCCTCTCTATCCTGGGCAGCCATCTGCCGGATGTGGTTATTCTGGATGTCATGATGCCAGGCATCAGCGGGTACGATCTTGTGCGCTGGTTGCGCGCCAATCCCGTCACGGCCGCCGTGCCGGTCATCATGTTGACGGCCAAGGCCCTGCAGCAGGACAAGGCGTTCGGCTTCGAAGCCGGCGCGGATGATTACCTGACCAAACCGGTCAGTCATTCGGAATTATTGATGCGGGTCAAGTCGCTCTTGCGCCGCGCCACCGTCATGCCGGCGGCCGTTGGCTCCACGTCGCATTTCATTGGCTTTCTGGGCGCCAAGGGCGGAGTAGGCACAACCACCCTGGCGATCAATACCGCCTCTGTGCTCCTGTCTGGCGAGCATGAGGCCATTCTGGTGGACTTGCAGCCGATTACCAGTGCCCTGATTACTCTCAACCTGGCGGCGCCCGCGCTGCCGGCTAACATGACCAATGGCAACGGCGGCGTGTTGGCCGACGCCAACGCTCTGCAAGGCTTCATGGTGCAGCACAGTAACGGCCTTCGAGTGCTCTCCCTGCCGTCACCCTGGCATTACAACGACGCATTGTTGCCTGCCGAACAACTCGATGCCCTGTTTCGGACGATTACCACCCTGGCGCCGTTTGTCCTGGTGGACATTGGCTGTGGATTGACTCCCCTGACGCGTCGCGCATTGGCCTTCATTGACCGGCTGATTGTGGTGACGGAGCCTGAGCGCCCCTCGCTGGAACTGACACGCAGCTTGCTGGGCGAACTGCGGCCTTCGCTCAATAAGAGCTACGCGCAGATCGGTCTGGTCAGCATCAATCGGTCGGGTGGCGGCCTGTCGCGATCACCGGCCGAAATGGAACGCATGTTGGGGGTGCCCCTGTTAGGCGTCATCACGCCGGCCAGTGAGGTCTGCTTCCAGGCCAGCCAACACGGCTTACCTGTGGTGACGGCCTATCCGAGCAGCATCATTGCCGAGCAAATTCGCACCATCGCATCCCGGCTGCAATAATCGCGGCCGTCAGACTGGACGTGCGGTTATGTGGCTGCGAAGTCCATTTTGACCTGAACGGTGCGGGATGTTTGAACATCAATCGGTAAATTGTCGGCGGCTGCATCGTTGAATGAAAAACCTTGAGGTACGTTGCTGAGGTCTAATACCACGATTGGCTTATAGGGTGCATCCTGCGACCAAGCGCACCGGCGTCAATAGGGGGCAGCGGAATTGCCGTCCGGTGCAGCACCCTTGTTAGGCGGCTTCTTCATGCCGCCGCATACACACTGCGCCCAGCACCATAGTAGGCGTCATACACGTGCTGGAAGACAGCCATCGTCTTTTGCGTGAACAGTTGCGGCGTGTAGACCCTTGGTAAGCCCTGGTCCAGTAGTTTTTCGATAGTCACCCGCACTTCGGCGCGGGCCTGCTGACGTTTGCGCCAATCGAGCACCAGTTTGCTCGCTTTGAGTGTGGATAACAGTTCTTTGGCCGTGGTTTTGACTTTCTCCCGGTCCGCGTGGCTGAGTTCAATCTGCGGCTTAGTCAAGAGGTCAAAGAGCGCTAACTCCTCTTCGTTCAACTGTTCGCCCACGCCCCGCAACTCTTCTTCATTCAGACTGCGGGCGAACGCCATCAGTTGCTGGAAGAACTCCTCGGCGTTGAGGCTGCCCGCGTTGTAGGCGTCAATCATGGCCTGGAATTGTTCCAGGTAATCCATGCGCGTGCGGTTGAGCCGCACCAGGGCCATGAGCTTCTGCGCCACCGTCCCCTTGAGTTGTTCGTTCATGGTGCGGTTATGGCCCGTCTTGAACTTCTCCGCCAGCTTCTTGAAGTCAATGGTGCTCAGGTCAATCCAATGCTCATCGCCAAAGGACGCGTTCGGCTCGCGGATGACGTAGCCCTCCGTAGCAATGGAGCGGTCGAGCAGTCCCTCCACCTGCTGCATGACCAGCGCGATGTCCGCCGGCGGTATCAGCGCGCGGATTTTGTCGGCGATGACCTTCATCGGCGTCACTTCGGTGGCAAACTCCCGCGCAGCCGGGTCGGGCAGCACGGCCTTATACAGCCGCTGCACGGTGTTGACCAGGTCGAGATAGCGGCGTTTGATCTCCTCGGAGCTCACCAGCGCTTCGACAGCATCATCGAGCATGCCGATGCGGGCAAATCCCTGGGCGGTTTGGATGGCCGTAAGGTTTACCCGTTGTTGTTGACACAAGCCGCGGGTTTCTGCCAACGCCTGCCGCAGCGCCGTCACCAGCGCGGCCTTGTCCTCCACCGGCTTATCGCCGCCGCCGCCCGCGCCATAGATGGCCAGCGCCCGCTCCAGATTGCGGAACACGCCGGCATAGTCCACGATCAGCCCGCTCACCTTGCCAGGATAAACCCGGTTGGCGCGGGCGATGGTCTGCATCAGCGTGTGGTTGCGCATCGGCTTGTCGAGGTACAGGGTCGAGCAGCTCGGCACATCGAAGCCGGTCATCCACATGGCGCAAACAAAGACCAGCCGGAAGGGGTGGTTCGGATCCTTGAACTTGATCTCCAGATCTTCCGTCACCATGCGCCTACGGTGCGGCCGGATGTCCAGCCCTTTTCGGCCATCTCGGCAATCTCGTTCTGTCCCTGGGACACCACCACCGCCATATCGGTCTCTTTCAACAACTGCAGCCTCCGCTCTAATGCTTGCCCATGCTGCCACTCCGGTGAATCTACCGGTTTGCCCTCAATGACATATCCCGGCAACTCACGCCACGCTTGCAGTTCCGCCTTTGCCGCCTTGAGTTTCTCGGCCCAGTGCTTTTTCACCTTGTTATACATACGGATGGCCGTGGCCTTGTCAATGCAGACCATCATCGCCTTGCCCTGGAAGCCCCGCCCGGTGAAATGGGCCACCAGGTCTTTCGCGATCGCTTCCAACCGCTCGTCGCGAGTGATCAGGTGATACTCGCGCGCAACTCCCGCTCCAGTTTCTTTTCTTGGGCCTCGTCCAGTTCCGCCGCCTCCAGCAGGCGCTCCATGTCCGCGTTGAGGTTGTCGTTGACCAGTTGCAGTTCGGGGATGCGGTTCTCGTAGTAGAGCGGCACCGTCGCGCCATCAGCCACCGACTGCTGAAGTCGTAGACGCTGATGTAATCGCCGAAGACCTGCCGGGTCTTCTCCTCACCCACGATCAGGGGCGTGCCGGTAAAGGCCAGAAACGCGGCATTGGGCAGGGCCGTGCGCATGTTCAGTGCCAGCGCGTCATACTGGCTGCGATGCGCCTCATCGGTGATGACGATGATGTCTCGCCGCTCGGACAGGACGGGGTGCGTCTCGCCTGGCTCCGTGCGGAACTTGTGGATCAGAGTGAAGACGTAGCGGTGATCCTCCGTGAGCAACTGCCGCAGGTGACGGCTGCTTTCCGCCTGCGCGCGGCCTTCGGTCACCACCCCGCCGGCGCGAAGTGCTTGTAAATCTGCCCGTCCAGCTCCTGCCGGTCGGTGACGACCACAAAGGTCCAGTTGCCCGGCAGCTTGCGCAGCACCTTCTGGGCGAAGAAAATCATCGCCACGCTTTTGCCGCTGCCCTGGGTGTGCCAGAAGACGCCCAGCTTGCCCTCACGCTGGCGGATGTCGGCCAGGGCGGTGAGGGCATTGTTGACGCCCAGGTATTGATGGTTCTTGGCCGTCAGCTTGATCAACCCGCCGGGGACTTCCTGGAAGATGGTGAAGTTCTCCACCAGGTCCAGCAACCGCGCCGGGTCGCAGACGCCGCGCAGCATGGTTTCCAGCGATACCCGGCCCGCCTCGTCCTCGCTGCCCACCTTCTTCCACTCGGCAAAGTGCTCCCAGCCCGCGCTCACACTCCCTACCCGGCTCTGGCTGCCGTTGGAAAGGATGAGCAGGGCGTTGGGCCAGAAGAGGTGAGGAATGGTGTCCTTGTAGTCGCGCAGGTTGCCGGTGTAGGCGGTTTCCAGGCGGCGGTGGACAGCCTTGAGTTCGATGAACAGCAGCGGCAGGCCGTTGACAAAGCCCACCAGGTCGGCGCGGCGGGTGTGCATCTCGCCGGTGACCCAGAATTGGGAGCAGAGCAGAAAATCGTTGTTGCCCGGATTCTCCCAATCAATGACCTGCACCACGGCCACAGTCTCACCGTCGCCGTCGGGATCGGGCACAGGCACACGCACGCCGTTCTTGAGCAGTTGGTAGACCTCTCGGTTGGCGGCCACCGACCCCATGCGCGAGCGGTCCCGTCTCAGTTCCTCTATGGCCTGGTGGATGGCCTCGATGGGTGCGTCCGGGTTCAGCCGCAGCAGAGCCAGGCGCAGACGGGTGGTGAGGATGACTTCGGCTTTGGTCTCCCGGCCCAACGTGCTGGCGCCATGATCGAATTCATGGTAGGCGTTGACCGTCTCCCAGCCCAGCTCACCCAGCAGGGCGATGGCGGGTTGCTCGACCAGTTCGTCTTCGCTGTAGCCGGAGAAGGTCATGCTTTTTCTCCCACGCTTGTCACGCGATGCTTCTCGAAACTGAACAGCCGATCGCTCCCGAACAACGCCGCGCGGACTTGCTGCGCTGTGATCTGATTGCCTTTCGGCAATGACGCAAGCGCATCGAACAGTGTCGTCCGAGAGAGGGGTAATTCAACCAGGTAAAAGGGAAATGTGCTGGGGCCACCCAGCACGCTCCACAAATGCGTAAGATCGTCTCGGATCGTCCGCAGGTCTGCCGTCCTCGGATCGGGTGAGGGCTTGAACAGCAGATAGGCCAACGCCGGCTTGCCCCCCGCCGCACAGGCGGAAGCGGCACGATGCACCATTTGGTAAACGGCATCGGTGAAATCTGCCCGGTGGAGCGGCTGCGAAGCATGGTGTTGGAGCAAGCCCAGCCAGCCAGCGAGCACGTCGCGACGATTGTCTGGGTTTGCTCCGGTTTCAAGCCACTTGCCGACCGTATCATAGCGCGGCTCGGTCCATTTGGCTTCGATGGCGAGCGAGGAGTCGCCTGAGATCACCATCAGATCGCTATGGGAGGCATTGCCTCTCCCCGTTGGAGGTTTCACCCGGTATTCGAGATGCAGGTTGCACTCTGCAGGCATGCCCAAGTCTTGTAGCAATGAGTTCACCATCGCCGGCTCATGCTTGAGCCACGCCAGCAAGGGGACGGTTGAGCGGGTTGGCGACGCAAACTCGTCGCGAGCATAATGCGACAGCGCATCGTCTACCGCGGCAACCACGGTTCTATCGTAAGAAAGGCTTTTGAGCATCTTCATGCTGTAGCCTCCTCGCCAACCGCGATGTCCAATTCCGACACATCCACCGCGCCGGAGATGAGCTTGGCAGCAGCAGGTCGCGGGTGCGGCGGAGGGTGGTATTTTGAAGGCGCAGAACTGCGGCTTGCCGCTCGAAGTCATCGGCAAATTGGCAGAACCATGTCAATATGTCCGTTGGTGGCGTCACCGTTTCGAGTGAGTAGGCTTGGTTGCGATTCAAGCCCGGCACGGCAGCGTCGTTGTTGAGGAAGTTCTTCGTCTGGAGATCGTAGAACAGAAAACGTAAGGCATTTTCGATGTGACGAAATAGGCCGTGTCGATAGGGTAGAAATCCTCGTCGGACCAGAAGATGCTTCCGACATTGCCCTTGCGCCCAACGACAATACCAGGGCCGTTGACGAGCGGTACGTCGTGATGGCCGACAACACCGCTTGAGCCATACACAGGCACATCGCCTCCACGTCGGTCTTCCTGCTTTAATGCTTTGCCGTAGTTTAATTCCAATACTTCGCCAAGCCTTTGCACCTCCCACCCTCCGGAATCGGGCCCGGGAGAATCGGTGAAGCGGGCGTGCCGGTGCCCGGGGAAGCGGAACTTGACGAACCACTCCCGGTAGAGATTCTGCGCCATCTCCTCCAGAATCTTGATCCGCCGCAGGTTGTTCTCGATCAGGTCGTCGTAGGCGGAGAGGATGCCGGCGATTTTGCGTCTATGTCTAGGAAAAGGAATTTCAAACTCGCGGATTGAATCTTGGAGTGAGGTTAGGAAAAGTTCCCCGCCAGCGTACTTGAGAAGAGCCTCCAATTTCCAGTCGAGGCAGTATTTGATGAATCGAGTATCAATCTTGGTTTCACCACGTATGGAGCAGACACCGCGACCAAGAGAATAGACGCGATCCGCCCAATTCATTCGACCCGTGGTTGACCCACGCACACAGAATATTAGATCGCCGGGTCTACACTCCCTCTTCGAATCTGTGGTAAACAGAGTGCAATTCGGATAGGTCAGGCCAAACTCCGTTGGACCATTAAGCAACGGCAAGCCCGTGCCATCTTGATTGTAGGTATCACCCTTCAGGTGATGTACCCATCGTTATTGCGGCAACCTGCGAGAGAGGTCTTTGCGGAATCTTCATTCCTCCACCAGCAACTTGCCACATTCTCGGCGATCCGCTCTTCCATCTGATTCTCCAGCCGTTTGCGAGCGAGGGCAATGGCCCGATGCAGTTTCTCTTCCAGCAGTTTTTTGGGCGGCAGGGCAGTGAGGTATTCGGCGACATGGATGCCAGAGCTACCCAGTTCCAGCAGTTCGATCTGCTCCTGTTGCTTGCCGGCGCAGAGGATCATGCCGATGGGTGAGTCTTCCCCTTCCTGCCGCTCGTGCTTGTCGAGCCAGCGCAGGTAGAGTTCCATCTGCCCCTTGAAGGCGGGCTTGAACTCCTCCATCTTCAGGTCGATCACCACCAGGCGGCGTAAGCGTCGATGGAAGAAGAGCAGGTCCATATAGAAATCGTCGCCATCCACGGTGATGCGCTTTTGGCGTTCGAGGAAGGCGAAGCCAACGCCCAGTTCCAGAATAAAGGCTTCCATCTCGCGCAGGATGGCCGCCTCCAGGTCTTTTTCGGCAAAAGTGTCCTTGAGGCCAAGAAAATCCAGTAGATAGGGGTCGCGAAACACTAGGTCGGGGGTGAGCCGATCGGTCTCTCGCAGCGCCGCCAGCTCCTGTTCGATGAGCATCTCCGGCTTGCGCGACAGCGCCGTGCGTTCGTAGAGCATGGAACCGATCTTCTTCTGGAGGGTGCGGGTGCTCCAGCGTTCAATCCGGCACATCTCGGCGTAGAAGTCGCGCTGAAGGGAATCCTGAAGGTAGATGATAGAGAGGAAATGGGTCCAACTCAATTGTCTCATCAGTGCTGAGACAATTCGTTCGTCGGGAAATGCCTCGGCAAACCGCAACATGTGGCGTAGGCTTTTTTCGGAGAATCCCCGCCCATACTCTGCCTCCAATTGTCTCGACAGTGTAGAGACAATCTGCTCGCCATATTCGGCCCGTGCGCCTTTGAGAATCTCCTCGTTGATGCGTTTGCCGATGCGCCAGTAAAGCATGGTCAGGGCAGTGCATTGACCGCAGTAGCGACACCTTGCCTGGTCTCCTCGATCATCTGCCGGAGATCTTCCAGAAGCAGAGGCGCTGCTACGGGCGGCACACGTTCCATTTTCACCAGGTCATGTTTTTTGCTCGCCATCACTTCCCCTCCAACAACCTCGCCATATTCTCCGCAATGCGCTCTTTCCGTTCCCAGCTTTTCTCCATACCCGCTTCACGCCATAACGATCAAACATTTCATCGCTGCTCGCCACTGGAGTCCCTTCCACCAGCGACTGGGCAATGATCAAACGGTCGAACGGGTCGCGGTGATGAAAGGGTAAATCCACAACCCGTGCGGTGTGTGACATAGAGATGGACAAGAGGGTAAAGTTGTTGGTCAGCAACTGATCATCCCAGAATGCTGAAAAAGGCGCCGGTAGCGCATACTTGCCCAGACTGATCTTGATGGCGATCTCCCAAAGACTTGCCGGGCTGACGAAAATCAACCCATCTGTGGCAACGATGCTCTCCGCGCCCTTCCGCTCAATCGGGGATCGTCCAGCACAAACCAGAGTAGCGCCTGCGTGTCTAGTAACAGATTCATGACATGTACTCCTTGAAATCATCCAAGTGTTCGTCGTCTTCGGACAACACCTTGAGGATTCCTTTCGCGCTTCCAGGGTACCGTCGTTTTTTGGGGGATTCCGCCTGTTCTGGTAGAAGAACCACCAGGCGGGCAAATTTCCCGTAGGCGTATTGGAACGCCTCCGGCAAATAGATGTGACCGTTCTTATCAATCCGTGTTTCAAATTCTATAGCTTGCATGGATTCCTTCCTTATTGTGTTTCCAATAACTTAACCACATTCTCCGCGATCCGCTCTTCCAACTCCCGAGCCTCAGCGTTGAGGACCTCCAGCTCCTCGTTTTGCTCCTCCAGCCGCTCCTTGAAGTCGAAGTCGTCTTCCGCGCGGGCGGCCACGCCCACATAGCGGCCGGGGTTGAGGCTCCAGCCCTGCGCTTCGATCTCGGCCAGCGTTGCCACCTTGCACAGGCCGGGCACATCGGCGTATTTGGGTTTCTTGCCGAAATGTTCGGCCAGCAGGCCGGCGCTGTCGTGCAGGTTCTCCGTCGCTTCGCCGCGGTAGAGGCGGGCGATGTTGGCCAGGAACTCGATCTGCGCCGGGGTCCAGTCGCGATGCGCGCGGTCAAGCTGGCGGTAGAGGTGGCGGGCATCCATGAAGAGCACCGTTTCGCTTCCCCTCACCCCCGGCCCCTCTCCTGCGGGGCGAGGGGGGAGATTGCGCTTGCCCCGGTCGAAGAACCAGAGCGTGCAGGGCAGGGTCACGGTGTAGAAGAAGTTGGCGCCGACCGCCACCATCACATCCACGGCGCGGGCTTCGATGATCTGCCGGCGGATCTCCAGTTCCGAGCCGCGGGCGTCAGAGGCGGAGTTGGCCATGACAAAGCCGGCGCGGCCGCTGTCATTCAGCGCGCTGTAGAAGAGCTGAATCCAGAGGTAGTTGGCGTTGTCGGTGCGTGGGGGGCCAAAGGGAAAGCGCGGGTCGTCCTTGAGCCGGTCCTTGTCCACGCGATCCACGTTGAAGGGCGGGTTGGCCATGACGAAGTCGAACTTACCGGTGGAGCGGTGCAGGTCTTCGTAGTAGGCATTGCCCTGGCGGATGTCGCCGGCCAGACCGTGGACGGCGAGGTTCATCTTGCCCAGGCGCACGGTTTCGGCCACCTTCTCCTGACCGTAAATGCTCAACTCGGCGCCGGGGTTCTTCTTGTGCTCCGCGACGAAGCGGGCACTCTGCACAAACATGCCGCCAGAACCGCAGGCCGGGTCGAAGATGCGGCCGTGGAACGGCTCGATGATGCCGACGATCAACTGAACGATGGCGGTGGGGGTGAAGAACTCGCCGCCCTTTTGGCCCTCGCTCATGGCGAAGTGGCCGAGGAAGTATTCGTAAATCCTGCCGAACGCGTCCCCCTCGATGTCCATGGGGACGGAGTTCATAGTCTTGAGCAGTTCTTTGAGCAGGGCATTCTCGAAGCGGTTGTAGGTCTTGGGCAGGACATCCTTGAGGTCGGGATTCTCGGCCTCGATGGCGCGCATGGCATCGTTGATGGCCGCGCCGATGTTGGCTCCTTCGGGCAGTTGAATCAGCGCCGAGAAGCGCGCTGTCTCGGGCAAGTAGAGCACGCCCCGCGCCTGATAGTCCACCGGGCCGATGATGCGCCGTCCGCTGCCGGCGCCGGCCAATTCCTTCGCCGCCGCCTGGAACTTGTGGTCGGCATAGCGCAGAAAGACCAGCCCCAACACTGGGACAGAATATTCCGAGGACTTGAGCTTGGAATTGGCGCGCAGTTCATCGGCTGCGTCCCACAAGCGGGCTTCGATGTGGTTTCCGCTATGGTTCATGGATCCTCCCTGGAGCGGTGTACTGGCCGTCTATTCCGCCCGCAAACGCGTGGCCCTCATGCCCCGCGAGTTGACATTGACAAAAAGATAAAGGAATAAGCCTCATCTCCACTATTCTACGCACTGTTCAACTCATCCATAACCTGATTATGCTGGACAATCGTCATTTTTCATAATCTTGATAGCTACCTGCTTAAGGTGGACGGGTTTGTCAAGACACGCAAATGGTAAAAAATACGACCAAGTGAAACCAATTCACTTGGTCGTATGATGACCCGCCAGGGACTCGAACCCTAAACCCAATGATTAAGAGTCATTTGCTCTGCCAATTGAGCTAGCGGGCCACAACGAGCCAGATTTTACCATACGGACAGAGCCTGTGCAAATTTTCCCCAGGATTACGACAACCGATCGGCCGCGATGCGCGTGCGCCCAGGCGGTGAAACAGGCGACTTTGTGGTACAATACCGGTCGAATTCAACGGCCTCCGCAGCAGGCCACGACGATCGAGTTGCACGCATGGAGGAACAACGTGAACATTGCGTCGCCACAGTTCAAGACCCTCTGGCTGGTCGATGGCCTTCTCGCGCGCCCCCGCCCCTCCGCGCCACCCGGCTCTTTGTCGAACTGGCGCCCGGCCCCCGCCGCGCCCCGACCACCCCTAAGGGGTTGGCTCTGTCCTGCGGTTACGCCACAAAGATGATGTGGATTACCACAGCCTGTGATCTTGATGACACCCAAACGACAGTTCAAAATTGGCCTGATCCTGCTGGCCTACGTCGCGTTCATCTCCCTCGGTCTGCCTGACGGGCTGCTGGGGGTGGCCTGGCCCTCGATGCGTGCGGACTTCGCGCTACCGCTGGACGCGCTGGGCATGCTGCTCGTGGCGTCCACCGCCGGCTATCTCACCTCGAGCTTCTTCAGCGGCCGCATCATGGCGCGGATGGGCGTCGGCGGGCTGCTGGCCGCAAGCTGTGCGGCGACGGGCGGCAGTCTGCTGGGCTACACCCTGGCGCCCTCGTGGTGGGCGATGATTCCACTCGGCGTGGGCGCGGGGCTGGGCGCGGGCGCGATTGATGCCGGCCTCAATACCTACATCGCCTCGCACCATGGCGAAAGCCTGATGCAGTGGCTCCATGCCAGTTTCGGCGTCGGCATCACGCTCGGCCCGATCATCATGACCACCGGCTTGAATCTGTTCGGCGCCTGGCGCGTGGGCTATGTCGTAGTCGGCGTGGCCCAACTGGCGCTGGCGGGCTGCTTTGCGGTCACGGCGTCGCTGTGGCGGCAGAACGGGACCGCCGGAGAGGCCGATGCCCCCATGCGCCTGACAGACTTCCAGACGCCTCTGCGCGAAACGCTGCGCCAGCGGGGCGCGTGGCTCAGTATCCTGATGTTTTTCATCTACACCGGCATCGAGGTCACCCTGGGGCTGTGGGCGTACACGCTGTTGACCGAGTCGCGCGGCATTGCGCCGGCGATCGCGGGCCTGTGGGCCGGCAGCTATTGGGGCACGTTCACCGTGGGTCGCGTCATGGCCGGGCTGTACGCGCCGCGGGTGGGCGCCAACAGGCTCGTCCAGATCAGTCTGTTGGGAGCGCTGGTCGGCGCGCTGCTCTTGTGGTGGAATCCCGCGCAGGCGGTGAGCCTGTTCGGCGTCGGGCTGGTCGGCTTTGCTGTGGCGCCCATCTTCCCCGCGCTGGTGTCCGGCACGAGCGGCCGCGTCAGCATGCGCCATGCGGCCAACACCATCGGCATGCAGATCAGCGCGGCCGGCCTGGGCGCCGCGCTGCTGCCCACGGTCGCGGGCAGCCTGGCGCGCTACACCTCGTTGGAGGCGATCCCCGTCTACCTGGCAACGCTGATTGTCACCCTCATCGTGCTGCACCACCAGTCAACGCGCTAGGCAATCGTCTTCTGCACTCGCTACGCCACTTGCACGGTCAAAAACTCCCACAAGGCCGCATTGAACGCGGCCGGCGCTTCCAGGCTGGCGAGATGCCCGGCGTCTTCCAGAACGACCAGGCGGGCGCCCGGCACGGTGCGCGCCATCGCTTCCGATTCTGCCGGCGGGATCAGCTTGTCATCCGCGCCGGTGATCACCAGCACCGGCAAGAAAAGCCCTTCCAACACGTCCTGACTGGCGCCGCGTGTGGCCATGCCAAGCTGCGCGTTGGCCAGCGCCTCGACCGGCGCGGCTGCCATCAGCCTGTGTACGTGAGCCACGAGCTGCGGCTGCTGCTGAAACGTGGCCGGCGCCAGGAGCTTGGGCAGCATGTCATCCGCCACGGCAAGCGCGCCCTGTTGCCTGGCGACAGCCGCGGCCGCCTGCCGATTGGCCTTGCCTGCCGGGCTGTCTGCGCCCGCCCGTGTGTTGACCAGGATCAGCCCGCGCAGCATCTCCGGGAACTGACGGGCAAAGGCCAGGGCCACATAGCCGCCCATGGAATGGCCGCCGATGACCGCGCTGCGGACACCCCGCTGTTGCAGCAGCGCATGCACGTCGGCCGCCAGCATCTCCATCGTGTACGGCCCTGCCGTCACTTCTGATTCGCCAAAACCCCGCAGATCCGGGGTGATGACCCGAAAGCGTGTCTTCGAAGCCTCCACCTGCGGCGCCCAAATCGCGCGCTGCAACGGATAGCCGTGAATCAACACCACCGCCAATCCCTGTCCCTCGTCACCAAACGCCATCTCGAATCCATTGATCGTAGCTCGCATGTTTGACCCCGCTTTCTCCCTTCTAGCTAAATCATCCATCGTGCGCTCAGCGCTTTACGCTCTGCACTTCTCTCTGTGCTCTGCACTTCTCTCTGCGCTCTGCTCTTACCTCTGCGCTCTCCACTTTGCACTTTGTACTTTGTGCTCTGCACTTCTCTCTGCGCTCTGCACTTCTCTCTGCGCTCTGCTCTTACCTCTGCGCTCTCCACTTTGCACTTTGTACTTTGTGCTCTGCACTTCTCTCTGCGCTCTGCTCTTACCTCTGCGCTCTCCACTTTGCACTTTGTACTTTGTGCTCTGCACTTCTCTCTGCGCTCTGCTCTTACCTCTGCGCTCTCCACTTTGCACTTTGCACTTTGTGCTCTGCACTTCTCTCTACCGTCTTGCCTTCCGCCCCGATTTGCGCTACACTCGCGCCCATGTCATTCAATCAACATTCACAAATCGTCTACTTGATTCGCCACGCGACCCCTGACTGGGCCGACCACACCATTCCGTATGACACGCCGCCTGGCCCGGCATTGACGGCGCAGGGACGGCAGGAGGCGCACCTGCTGGCCGCGCACATGGCCGGCGCCGGCATCGGCCGTCTTTTCTCATCTGAGATGGCCCGCGCCCAGCAAACGGCAGACATCCTGGGCCAGCGCTTGTCGCTGCCGGTTGAAATTGACCCAGGATTGATCGAGATTCCGCGCGGCGAAAGCCGTGAAGCCCTGGAACAGCGGATGCTGGCCCTTTGGCAGCGTCGCGTCCTGGATGCCATGCCTACGCAACCGCTGGCGCTGGTTTCCCATGGCGGCCCCATCGAGGTGCTGTTGCGCACCGTGGTGTACCCACCCCTCGACTTGCTGCCTTTCAAGCAGCGCTTCGATCGCCAAAACCCGCTCCCGCCGGCCGGCGCCTGGGAACTCACGCGGCAGGCGGATGATACCTGGCAGGCGACCCTCCTCTTTCATCCCCTGGCCGTTGAGCAGGTCAGGGTGTAGGCGGGTCGGCCGCGTCTACGCCTCCACGGGCACACTGACTGGCGCCTGGTGTGGGTCATGCACGGCCAGGGCCAGGACGGCTACGGCCAAAATGCCGCCCACGAGCGCCAGGATGAACATGGCCGGGTAGCCCGAAGCGTCAATGGCCCAGCCGCCCAGCAGCGGCGCCAGCACCCCGGAAGGTGCGGTCAAGGTGTTAGCCAGGCCCACGTAGGCCGGACGATCCTTCGCACTGCCGAATTGGAGCGTAAAGGTGATGCCGACGAGCCAGAAGCAGACACTGCTGATGCCGGTGAGCACAAAGATCACAAACAGCCAGCCCACCGTGGGGGCCTGCAAGGCGACTATCGGCACGATGACGGCCGCCACGGTGCCGGCGATCATGGCCTGACGGTGCCCCCAGCGATCTCCGAGCATGCCCATCAGCGGGTTGGCAACCATCTGCGTCACCATCAGGCTGCCGGTTAAAAGGCCCAAGAGCGCAGGGTCCGCGTTGAATCGCTTGACCGCGTAGACCGTGACGAAAGCACTGGGAATGACGACGATGCTTTGTAGCCACCGACCGATCAGGTACCAGCGGAAATTGCCATCCACGCGCAGGATGGTCCACAACTGGCGGCGGAAAGTGAGCGCACTCATGGCCGGCGGGGTGTCCGTGTCCGGCGGTTCGCGGGTAGCGGCCAGAAAGACCCAGGAGACGCTCATGGCCGCGGCGCACAAAAAGAAACAGACGGCAAAATTGATCGGGTAGGGCTGATCGTTGAGAATCCATCCGGCCGCGACCGCGCTGCCGGTGCCCAACAACGAGCCAAACGCGGCCTGCGTGCCGAAGAACAGGCCCCAGCGTGTGGGGGGCATGGTGCGGCTGATCATGGTCTGCCAGAAGTTAGCCGTCAGGCCGGCGCCCAAACCCTGAAGCGTCAAAAGGGCAAACGTGATGATCAGGGCCTGGGTGGAACTCAAGCGCGCCAGTTGCAGGGCCAGAACGCCGAAGAGGACATACGGAAAGCGCTCAACGATAGTCAGGGTCACAACCGCGGGCTTCAGCCGCGCACGTGAGGCCACGGCGCGCGCCGTGAACACCTGGGGTAACTGCCAAAACACGGTGTGGACCGCCGGAATGAGACCGATGAGCAGAGCCGAATCGGTCAAGTGACTGACGAAAAGGGGAAAAACGGTGACCCAGGAGGCAAAGCCGACACCGAACACAAAAAAGCCGCCATCCAGCACATTGACGGCGAAGTTATAGCGATAATGGCGTAGCACGTAGGCTGACATTCGTGACCATCCTCCCACACAAGAAAACGCCGCCAACTGGCGACGCTTTGCACTCGGCGCCCATTATAGCAGGCTTGCCCCTTCTTGGCAATCAGTCTATAATGGGCTTCCGAAAAAATCCCAATCCGGTGCAAGTCAACGGGGTGCCGTCAACCATGCTTACGATCAAGGCCTTGTGTCAGGGTGAATTTTCCACCTATTCGAACTCCGAACAGATCGGAGATCTCATTGCGCGCTCGGACGCGCTGGTTTGGATAGACATGGTCGCGCCGACGGCGGCGGATCGCCAGGTGCTGCACACGCATTTCAACTTTCACCCGCTGGCCCTGGAAGACATCGAGCATCGCCATCAACGCCCGAAGATCGAGGTTTACGGCCACCATTACTTTATCGTCGTCTACGGCGCGAACCTGAATGCGGATCTGGAGAGCATTGGGTTACGCGAGATCGCCATCTTCCTGGGCAAGAACTACGTCGTGACGGTCCATGCCGAGCCGGCGCCTGAGCTACAAGCCGCGCTGGAGCGCTGGGAACACAGCACCGAGTCTGTCGGTTCGGACCTGGGGGCGGTGTTGTACGCCATTATGGACGGGTTGGTGGATGAGTATTTCCCGCTGATTGACGCCGTGGCCGAACGTGTAGATGTGCTGGAGGAGAAGATCTTCGAGCGTTTCAACCGTGATGCACTCAACGACATTTTCACGCTGAAGAAGGACCTGCTGGCGCTGCGGCGAGTGGTGGGGCCTCAGCGCGATGTCTTCAACGTGTTGATGCGCCGCGACCCGCCCATCTTGCCAGCCGGTTCCGTTATCTATTTCCAGGATGTGTACGATCACACCGTCCGTGTCCTGGACAGCATTGACATCTATCGTGATCTGCTTTCAAGCGCGCTGGATGCCTATTTGTCGGTACAGAGCAACGCCTTGAATGAAGTCATGCGCCGTCTGACCGTGATTTCGACCATCTTCTTGCCGCTCACCTTCTTGAGCGGCTTCTTCGGCATGAACTTCGAAAGCCTGCCGTTTCATGAGCCGCTGGCGTTTTGGTTCAGTATCGGCATCATGGTGTTGACGCCGATCGCCATGGTCCTCTGGTTTCGTTCACAAGGACTCAGCGACTAACTCTTGCCAATTGACCCACCTCAGTTATCTTGACAGCCTGTGGTTGACCATGTAAACTACTTAACGGCGTCTACGTCTTGACCCTCGATCCACGCGTTCTACTCGACCCTCAAGTCGGCGGCGCGTGCACGATTGATTGAACTCAAACCAGTCTCAAGTTAAAGAAAGTTAAAGATAGGAAACGTAAGCGATCCCTCGTGAAGGAGTGTCCCGAACCATGCGTAAACTCAAGGTGGATCTGTCGGCGCTAGATTTTGCTATCGAAGATGTGTCGGGAGTAACCACCTATTATCTCGATACTGTCAATGGCGCAGTCATCCAGGTACGCACTGAAGACCGTCGTACATGGGCCAGGATATATGATGAGCTAAGTCGCCAGCCGAATGTCACCAGCGCAGATTTTGCCGCCACGTTCGCCCAGGTTGCACGGGGTGAGGTCACGTCCGTCTCTCTCCAGGCCGTGCATGAACTGGAAATGAACCTGGGCCAGCGCACTTTGCGCGTGCCGCGTGCCGATTCGCGCAAGAGTTATGAAGATATCGAAGAATTTATCGCCACCGTTGCCGACGAGCCGTTTCGCGACACCTTGACTCATGCCCTCGGTGGACAAGGCGCATTTCGCCGTTTCAAGGAGACCCTGGCCGGCGACCGCCATGAACGCGAACGCTGGTTCCGCTTCAGGAACGCCCACATGCGCGAGCGCATCATCGAATGGCTTTCGGCTTATGACATCGAGCCACTGCTCGGATCCGCACACGAGCCGGAAACTGGCATACCGTCTGTACGAATACGCCTCCTACGCGAGATGTCCGAGTTGGTCCGTTTACTCATGAAGGCGCCGGGCGTCACCCGCATTGCCATGATCGGCTCCCTGGCTACCGAGATCGAAACCCCGCGCGATGCTGATCTCCTGGTATCGGTGGAAGACGAGTCCAACCTGGCAACCCTGGCCAGGCTCGGACGGCGTTGGCGTGCCTTCGTACAGAGCTTGCATTGCAGTGGTGATATCTTTCTGGCCGATAATCAAGGAAATTACCTGGGCCGCACCTGCCCCTGGAAGGACTGTGGTGCGAATTTCAACCCTCGATGCGATGCTCGGCATTGTGGGCGTCGCCGCTACCTGCATGATGATCTGAACACGATCCGCCTGTCGCGTCAGGTGACTTTGAATCCCCCGGTTGAACTATGGCCTGAAATCGTGCTGCGCGGCCCGGCGCCTCAAGATGTGACTGACGTCTTGCTCAAGCCACTGCAACAGTAACGACCCCGCTTGCTGGCACGGAACGGGGTGATGCCTTACGGCGCGGTACATTCTTGACCGCTGCCAGACCAGACGATGAGGTGTATATGTCGCTAATCGAGGGAGATACGATCGCCATTCGCAACAGCCGCAAGGTTGCCGCGTGGGGCGTTCATCTGTTCACTGCCAGTGGCGTCGCCTGGGGCTTCCTGGCCCTGCTGGCCATTCAGAATCATGATTGGCTCTTGACGTTTCTGTGGATGGCCATTGCCGTCGCGGTTGACAGCCTGGATGGCACCCTGGCGCGGCGACTGCAAGTCAAGGGCGCGCTGCCGGGCTTCGACGGTGCGCTGTTGGACAACGTGGTTGACTATCTGACGTACGTGGTGGTGCCGGCCTTCTTTTTGGTTGAAGCGGATCTATTCCCACCCCAGCTGGCCACGACGGGCGCGGTGCTGATCTTGCTGGCCTCCGCTTATCAGTTCTGCCAGGCCGACGCAAAGACCGAAGATCATTTCTTCACCGGATTTCCCTCCTACTGGAACGTCGTCGTGCTCTATCTGTTTCTGTGGGGTCTCAGCCCGCAGGTCAACCTGGCGATCGTGATCGTTTTGGTCATCCTGGTCTTTGTGCCGGTGCGCTATATTTATCCGTCACGCACGCAGGCCTATCGGCACGTGACGTTGGCAGTGCTTTCCGTGTGGGGTGTTTTGACCGTTGCCGCCCTGGCGCAGCATCCGCGTGTGGCCCCCTGGGTCATGCTCGGCTCGATGCTGTGCATCAGCTATTACGTGGCCCTCAGCCTCTACCTGTCCGTTGGGGCCGGCCGGCGGCGCCAGCTTCAGTCGAAGTAGGACCCCAGCGCATCAACCAGCCGCGAGGTGGCGTGGTTGTTGTTCAAGGTGAACACATGCAGGCCAGGCACGCCATGATCCAGGAGTTCGCGACACTGCTCGATGGTATACTCGATGCCGGCTGCTTGCTGCGCGGGGCTGCCGTCCTCATGGCGCAGCAACGCCGCACTCAACGCATCGGGGATGTGCGCCCCGCACAGAGAGGTGATGCGTTGAATCTGCGAAAACCTGGTAATGGGCATGATCCCCGGAACGATAGGCGCCTTGATCCCCGCGCGCGTGGCCTCGTCGCGAAAGCGCAAGAAGTCGGCATTGCCATAGAAGAGCTGCGTCAACACCACTGACGCGCCGGCATCAACCTTGCGCTTCAAGTTTTCCACATCCTGCACTAAATGGCGGCACTCGACATGCCCCTCCGGGTAGCCGGCCACCGCAATGTCCAGTTCAGCGGTATAGCCCTTGATAAACGCCACCAGTTCGTTGGCATAGCGAAAACCGTCGGGCACAGGCGCAAACTGCGCGTCCCCCTGCGGCGGATCACCGCGCAGCGCCACCAGGTTACGCACGCCCTGCGCCAGTACGCGATCCACATAGTCGCGCACATCGTCACGCGAGGAGCCAACGCAGGTGAAGTGGGGCACGCTCATCACCTGGAAACGCGTATGGATCATCTCCACCAGTTCCAGCGTTTTCGCGCGGGTCGAACCGCCCGCGCCGTAAGTCACCGAAACGAACGCCGGGCGGTGCGCCACCAGGTGCGTCAGCTCGGTCTGCAGGTTGGCCCAACTCTGCTCTGTCTTGGGCGGAAAAATCTCAACCGAGAGGGCCGGTTTGCGACCCGCGTAGATGTCCTTGAACTGCGTCATAGTTGTCCTTGTCACCTCACTCCCTGTACGAATCAGCCGCTATCATACACCACACACAAGCATTCTTCCAAAACTGACTTGACTTTGACGGGTTCTGGCGCCTGTGGTATGATTGCGCCTACCTCAAAGACTCCCAATCATGATAGAACACAACAATCTGTTTGCTTTTTGCTCCATGGAGGGAAGACTATGCGGAACATTCGTCTTGTTTCTCTATTGTTAGTGGCGGCGCTGCTCCTCGCGGGCTGCGCACAGGTGGCAACTCAGCCTGCGCCGGCGCCCGACGGCCTGAGCGGAGAGATCGCCATTGGCGCCGTCTGGTCACTGACCGGCGCGGCCGCCATCTATGGCCCGTCACAAAAACAGGCGGCCGAGATGGCGGTAGAGGAAATCAACAAGGCTGGCTTGCTAGGCAAAGCCACGATCAAGTTGATAACTGAGGATGATCGCTCAACGAAAGAAGGCGCCATCGCCGCGTTCGAGAAGCTGATCAACCAGGATAAAGTCATCGCCATTTTTGGGCCGACCCTGTCCAACTCGGCCAAGGCCGCCGACCCCATCGCCCAGGAGAAGAAGGTAGTGGTGCTGGCCACCTCCAACACGGCCGCCGGCATCGTCGAAATTGGCGATTTCATCTTCCGCAACAGCTTGCCTGAGGCGTCCGTGATTCCCAACACGATCAAGATGACCAAAGCCAAGCTGGGCTACAAGCGGGTGGCCGTTCTCTACGGTGACGACGACGCCTTTACCAAGAGCGGCTATGATGCCTTCAAGGCTGCCCTGGACGCCGAAGGCATCGAGATCTTGACCACCGAGACGTTCAAAAAAGGTGACACCGACTTCTCGGCGCAGTTGACCAAGATCAAGGGGTTGAATCCAGAGGCCATCGTGGTCTCCGCGCTGGCAGAAGAAGCGGCGGGCATCATGTCCCAGGGCCGACAGCTCGGCATTCCCGATAGCGTTCGTTTCATTGGCGGCAACGGCTTCAACTCGCCCAAACTGGCGCAGTTGGCCGGCGCGGCCGCTGAGGGCGCCATCTCCGGCGCGGCCTGGTTCGTCAACTCCGACGCGCCTGGCAACCAGGATTTCGTCAAGGCCTACAACGCCAAGTACGGCGCCAATCCCGACCAGTTCGCCGCGCAGGCCTATGCCGCGGTCTACATCATGGCCTCGGCCATCAAGAACGCAGGCAAGGCGGAGGGGCAGGCAATTCGCGATACCCTGGCGCAGGTCAAGGACGCGGACACCGTGCTCGGTAAGTTCTCCTTCGCCGCCAGCCGCGACCCTGTGCATGCCCCGATCGTGCAGGTGGTCAAGGACGGCAAGTTCGATCTGTTCAAGTAGGGCAGACTGGCACAGTTATGGAACAACTCCCACAGCAGCTCATCAACGGTATCTGGCAAGGGGCTGCCCTGGCACTGTTTGCCATGGGCTACACCCTGGTCTTTGGGGTGCTCGATATCGTCAACCTGGCACACGGCGCCAACTACATGTGGGGCGCGTTCATCGCGTTCTTGTGTGTCACGCAGTTGGGCTGGCCGCTGTGGGTTTCTATTCCGCTAGCCATGATCGGCGCGGGCCTGCTGGCGATTCTGCTCGATCGCCTCGCGTTCAAACCGCTACGCAGCTTGACGATGGGCGGCCTGGTGCTCTGGGCCGGCTTCATCCTTTTACTGCTCGGCATCATCGGCGCCTGGCCCGCGCCCTGGGGGATGATCCTGCGCGGCGCCGGCGCCGCGCTGGCGCTGGCCGGCATCGTGCTTGACTACCGCGCGATCCGGCCGCTGCGCCAGGCGCCGGTGCCGCGCCTGGCGCCGATGATTTCCTCGATCGGCGCGTCCATCATCTTCATCAGCGTGGCGCAGGGCGTTTTTGGTGCGCAGGTCTCCCGCTTTCCCCCTGAGATTTTCCCCACCGCCCCCCTGTCCCTCTTCGGGCGCGCGGTCATTGCGCCGATTCAGGTTCTGGTTCTTGTCCTTGCCCTCAGCCTGATGCTCACCCTGCGCCTGCTCATCGAACGCACATCCCTGGGGCGCGCCATTCGCGCCATCGCCTGGAATGAACGCACGGCCCGCCTGCTCGGCATCAACGTAGACTGGGTGGTGGCGCAGACATTTTTCCTCTCTGGTGCGCTGGCCGGCGCGGCCGGCGTACTGCTGGGCCTGGCCTTCAACCGCCTGGAGCCAACCATGGGCAACGAGGTGGAACTGGCCGGGCTGACCGTCATCATCGTGGGCGGCATGGGCAGCATCGGCGGCGCGGCCGTGGCGGCCTTTCTGGTGGGCATGATTCGTGTCTTGAGTGTGGCCTACCTTGACAGCAGCTTCCGCGATGCCTTCGTCTTTGCCCTGCTCATCTTGGTCCTGCTCGTGCGTCCCAGCGGCATCCTCGGCCGCAGCAGCAGCGTACGCGCCTGATGAGGAGTTGAGACATGCCTGCGTTCATCAGCAACCACATCTCCCTCGTCAACTTCACCCTCATCAACATCGCCCTGGGGCTGAGCATCTACCTGACCCTTGCAACCGGCCTGCTCTCCCTGTCCAATGCCGGCTTCATGGCGATCGGCGCCTACACGGCCGCCATCGTCGCCACGCAAACGAGGCTGCCGCTGGGCGCCGGGCTGGCCCTGGCCATGCTCATCGGCGTGCTGCTGGCCGTACCCTTCGGCTTGATCATCCTGCGCCTGCGCGACATCTACCTGGCGATTGCCACCCTGGGCTTTGGCGAGATCGTG
Organism: Candidatus Amarolinea dominans; assembly: GCF_016704685.1. Taxonomy (NCBI): domain Bacteria; kingdom Bacillati; phylum Chloroflexota; class Caldilineae; order Caldilineales; family Candidatus Amarolineaceae; genus Candidatus Amarolinea; species Candidatus Amarolinea dominans. The sequence goes on along the minus strand of NZ_JADIZS010000009.1, from coordinate 39,885 downwards.
CGCATTATCGCCCTCAATGGCGACAAACTGCTGCGCGCCTTCAGCGGCCAGCCCGACCTGACTATTTTCAACGGCGCCGAAGGCATCACCCTCACCTACCGCACGCCACAGATCATCCTCGGCCTGCCGCACACCACCTGGCCGATCCTGCTCTACGTCCTGGCCTGCATTTACCTGCTGGCCACCCTGCAGCATTCACGCTACGGCCGCTTGATGGCCGCCATCCGCCTGGATGAAGCAGCCGCGTCAACCCTCGGCATCCAGGTGGTGCGCTACAAGCTGCTCGTCTTCGTCCTCGGCGCGGCGTTGGCCGCCGGCGCCGGCGCCTTGAGCACCCCCATCGTACGCGTGATTGATCCGCGCAACTATGTCTTCGGCCGCGCCGTGGACATTCTGGCCTACGCGGTGCTCGGCGGCATGACCCACTGGGCCGGCCCGATCCTGGGCGCCATTCTACTGTCAACCCTGCCGGAGACCCTGCGTTTTTTGCGGGCGCAGCGCGAAGTGATCAACGGCTTGGTCATCATGCTGGCCATCATCTATTTGCCGCGCGGGCTGGCCGATCCACACTTTTGGCGCCGCCTGCGCTTCTGGTCACGCGTGCCCGCCGCGGCGCAGGAGTGAGGGGCCATGCCTGATCGCACCCAGACGCTGCTGCGCGTCGCCGATGTCAGCCGCCAGTTTGGTGGCCTGACCGCGCTCGATCATGTCTCCTTCGATGTCATGGCCGGCGCCATTTGTGGTTTGATTGGGCCGAATGGAGCCGGCAAGACCACGCTCATCAACATCATCAGCGGGCTGACTCCGGTCAACAGCGGGCGCATCACCTTCGACGGCGCGGTGATCAGCGGCCTGCCTGCGCATGACATTGCCCGTTGTGGCATCGGCCGCACCTTTCAGAACATCCGCCTGTTTGGCGACCTGTCGGTGCTGGAGAATGTCATGGTCGGCCACCACCTGCGCCAGCCGGGCGCCATCATCGAGACGCTGCTGCGTCTGCCGCGCAGCCGGCGCGCGGAGCAGGCGACGCAGGCCGCCGCCCTGGGCCTCCTGCGCCGGTTGCGCGTGGAGCACCTGGCGGCGGCCGCGGCCGGGGCGCTCTCCTATGGTGATCAGCGCCGCGTGGAAATGGCGCGCGCCCTGGCGCTGGAGCCACGGCTGCTGCTGCTCGATGAACCGGCGGCCGGCATGATCGCCGCGGAAACTGAGCAACTGGCGCATCTCCTGCTGGAACTGCGCGCGGCCGGCCTGACCCTGTTGGTCATCGAACATCACATGGATTTGATCATGAGCATCTGCGATCAGGTGGTGGTGCTCAACTTTGGCCGCACCATCGCCGCCGGGACGCCGGACCAGGTGCGTCATGACCCCCGCGTCATCGAGGCCTATTTGGGCAATGAAGGCAATGAAGGCCAATGAAGGCCAATGAAGGCCAATGAAGGCAATAAAGAGACCAAGGCGTAGCGAGATCATGCTCACGGTGACGAATCTGCAGACAGCCTACGGTGCGATTGCCGCGCTGAAGGGCATCACATTCACGGTGGCACAGGGCAGCGTGGTCGCGCTGGTGGGCGCCAATGGCGCGGGCAAATCCACCACCCTGAACACGATCAGCGGGCTGTTGGCCCCGCGCGAGGGCCGCATCACGTTCGACGCGCAGGATATTACAGGCTGGCGCGCGGATCGGGTGGCTGCCCTGGGCCTGGTGCAGGTGCCCGAAGGCCGCCAAATCCTGGCGCCGCTGAGCGTGGAAGAAAATCTGCTGTTGGGCGCCAACCGGCGGCGTGACCGCGCCCACATTCACGCCGACCTGGAGGCGACCTTTCAGCGCTTTCCGCGGCTGCGTGAGCGGCGGCGCCAGGAGGCCGGTTCGCTCTCCGGCGGCGAACAGCAAATGTTAGCCATCGGCCGCGCGTTGATGGCGCGGCCACGCCTGGTGATGATGGATGAACCGTCGCTGGGGCTGGCGCCGCTGCTGGTGCAGGAGATTTTCCGCATCATCGCCGATTTGAAAGCGCAAGGCGCAACCATTCTCCTGGTGGAACAGAACGCGCGCAAGGCTCTGCAGATCGCCGACTACGCCTATGTCCTGGAGAGCGGGCACATCGTGCAGCAAGGGCCGGCCGCCCAGTTACGCGCAGACCCAGCCATTGTAGAGGCCTATCTCGGCAAAAGCCGCGCGCCAATGCCCACTTCCTGATGAGGGGCATCTGCCGCGAGGGGCGATGCCGATTTTAACGCCGGGGCGCCGGGGCGCCAAGAAAAAGCCCTTGCGTCTCTGCACCTTTGCGCCCTTGCGTTAGAGTCCGCTTGCCCAACGCTCCTTGCGCGACCGCAGCGTTCAGCGTTCCTCGTTCAGCATTTCTCCGATATGACCGACATCATTCATGCGCACGAGGCGCGGCGCCGGTTCGAACACCACCTCGCTGATACCGCAGTTGTCCATCTGGTACCCAGGCCAGCGATTGCCCTGGTTTTCCAGGAGCAGGGCCAGCACGGTGGCCAGGGCGCCGCCGTGACTGAAGATGGCGACGGTCTGGCCTGGGTGGCGGCTGAGGATGGCGCGCACGGCGCGCACGAGGCGCAAGCCGAACTGCATGGCCGACTCACCGCCGGGCGGAGCAAAATGCGGGTCGCTTGCCGTGCGCACCCACATCTGTTTCTCGTCGCGCAGTTCCTCCAAGGTCAAGCCGTCCCACTCGCCCAAGCGATACTCAGACAAGTCGGGGTCAACCTGCACCGGCAGTTCGCCGAGCGCCGTAGCCAGGGCGGCGGCCGTCTGCCGGGCGCGGGTCAGCGAACTGCTGTAGATGACCTGGATAGGCCGGTTTTCGCTCAGCAGGCGGGCGGCCAGGGCTTGGGCTTGCGCCTGCCCGGTGGCGTTGAGCGGCCTGTCGGTGGCGCCTTCCAACTGGCCGTTGACGTTGGCGTCGGTCTCGCCATGACGGATGAAAAGGAGCGTTGTTGGGACGATTGAATTCATGGATTGATTATGTTTCCCCTGTCTCATCTTATTCTATCACGAAAAGGCGCCACGGCGCAACCTGTTCCTGTCCGATTCGCATCATATAAAAATAAGAGTTGACTTTAAGAAAAATAGGATTAAAGTGGTGGGAGCGGTCTTCGAGACCAGCGTCTACACGGAACTGCTCAAACGCTACGGCAGCCAGCAGGTAGGTTACTGGCGGACCACCGACAAGCGCGAGGTTGACTTTATCGTGCGCCAGCCAGGAGTCACCCTACTGATCGAGACCAAGCTCACTTTTCCGCATGGGACACCTCCCCTGCTGAAGGCTGCTGGCGCCGCCGTCGGTGATGCTGTGGCTGAGGTGGAGGATTATCGAGTCGTGGGGCTGTACGGGCGCCCCGCCGAGGATCGGATGATCTACCCCTGGCAGTTGTACTTCTGATATACTGCAAGCGGGCACGAATTGCGCCTTTTTCCTTAGGCGGAAAAGCGAAGTCTATTCCCGCTTGCAGTATAGCATTCAGTTGCATTACCTTGGATCGTCTGAACCATGCTCACGAAGGCAAAGGGGCCAATTCGTGAAAATTCGTGGCAGAGATCATCCTGTTCGATCCCGGCTTGGCCGGGTTAGGTTATGATGGAACTGCCGCCCATCATAACCGCCCGGTTGGGCGACCGATTGATTTGCGACATTCTGATCTGAGGAGGACAAGCCATGAATGGGTTGCACATGAGATTGACTATCGCACTGGGGGCGCTGCTGTTGGCCGGTCTGCTGGTTGTGTTAGCCAGTTGCGGGCCCGGGTGGCCGCCAAGTGTCACGCCAGAGCCGCTGACTGAGGTCGCGCAGCCGCAAGCGATGCCAAGCAGCACAGCGGGACCTATCGTATCACTATTCCAGTCTCCTATCCAGACGCCGACGCCTATCCCCACGCCGTGGATCGAGCCGCCCCCACCGACCCGGCGACCGACGCCCACCATTCCGCCTGTGCCCACGCGGCTGCCCACGCCGGTGGTGACCCGCATCCCTACCGCGGTGCCGCCCATCATTCCGCTGCCACCGGGAGAGCCGGAACCATACACCATCGTCTATCGAGAGGGCAGTGTGGTGCGAGCCGTGGACAGCGACGGCCGCAACGACCGGGTGGTGATAGACATTCCTGCCCAATTATCGCGCTTTCTGGTTGACCGCAGCTTCCTGGTGGGCACCTGGGCCAGTCCTGCGCCCGATGGCAGCCGACTGGCGCTGGTGGCAAGCGATTTCGAGAACCTCGATACGTTACCGAGGGGGAAACAGGTTGAATTCGCCATCTATCTCCTCGATCCGGCGACCAGGGACCTGCGATTGCTGGTGGAAGACGGCGTCAAGCCGGTGTGGTCACCGGATGGTGCTCGCATTGCCTATCGCAGCACCCGAACCCAGGGGTTGTGGGTGGTAGATGTGGCCACAGGGGACACTCAAGAACTGTTCGCTGTAGGCTATCCCGAAACCGAGCATCAGGCCGATTGGTTCACATGGTCACCCGATGCGCAGAGAATCGCCGTGGTGAAGAACTGGGGCGGTGTCGCCAATGTAGGGGGTATTTGGATCGTCAATGTGGGCAATGGCGGCGAGTCTCGTCAAGTAGTTTCAATGGAGATGAACGCCTTGGGTCTCGAGTGGTCTCCTACTGGTAAGGACGTTTTGTTCCGATCAAGGAAAGGTGAACGACTAACTCCCGGACGACCGCTTAGCATTTGGATTGTCGAAGCAGACACCGGAGTACAGCGGCAGTTGACTCGAAACATGAGCGCTGGCGGCGGCGCACCAGTCTGGTCGCCGGATGGCAATTGGATTGCTTTTGCAGGAACGAATCTATTGGAAGGCGAACCCTATCAATATGACCTTTGGCTGATTAGCAATGATGGGAATGCACTCGCACGCCTGAATAATGACCCTGCTACTGACCTGAACCCAGTCTGGACACCGGATGGGCAGCGGATAGTATTCTACAGGGAAGGCGACGGGATTTGGGATGTGACCCTCAGAGACGGTTCACTCAGGCAAGCCTGGGATCACGATGTCGTATCGTTTCTTCTCTTGCGATAGATTTCGACTCATCGGCGCACAATCAGAACCTGTGTGGAAGTCACTGACAATGCAAGGCTCTCATTCAAGAGGTGATTCTTATGATCAAGCATTCTCACCCACGACATTACGTCATCTATGGCTTGCTTATTCTTGCTGTTACTGCGGCTCTTATGGTCATAACCGTATATGCTGCCTATTCTATCCGAAGGCCCATCACTGATAACGGTGGCATCGTCAATCAAGTCTACTTGTATGGAGAAGAATCTGGTGGCCAAGTTCATAGAGGTGTAGACTTCCGGCATGGAACAGGTACCAATGTTCGGTCTACCGATGATGGAAGAGTAATGGCCGTTAACGAGGATGTGCGTGACAATCAAAACACAGAGGGTGCATTTGGCAACTACGTGATGATACGGCATGCTCGAATGCACTACGATCGTGCAGTGGGTCAAATGGCCTATGTGTACTCAATCTACGCGCATCTGAAGTATAACAGCATAAGCGTCAATGTTGATGATACTGTCAGTGCCGGACAGGTAATTGCCCAGTCCAATAGCACGGGTAATAGCACCCTTTCTCATCTTCACCTGCAGGTCAATCTTTCCACGGATCTCAACCGTACTGACCCAGAGGATTGGGAGTGGTCGCAAAACACCTCGCGCAATCCTGAGCTGTGGTTGGAAGCGTTCAATAATAGCGGTGTTCAGACGACCAGCGCGATAGGCAAACTCACCGATGTCAACGGTAATCCTGTTGGCGGCAAGCTGATCTGGGGAATGGAGAAGCCCCTGGCAGCGGAAGGGGACCCGGCGCACAATTTCCTGACAGCACAGACCTATGCCTACGCCTGGGCCAATGCGGACGACCTGCTTGTGGAGAATTTTGGCACTACGGATGTTCAACCGGGTACCTACCATCTCTATGCGCGCTATCCCAACGGCGCCCTGTATGAAGACCTGGGCAACCACACCTTTGTGGCGGGTCGAACCACCTTCATCGGACTGTATCCCGCTTATCTGCCGGACGTTCTATCCAACTACTACGGCTGGAACTCGACCATCCTGGTGCGCAACAACAGCCAGGTGAAGGTAGCCCAGGTCAACACCAGCTTGCTCGCCGACGATGAGTACGGGGTAGACCGACAGAATACCGACTTCATTGCGCTCAACGGCACCAGGGAGGTGCGCTTCTCCAACTATTGCTTCTATTGTCGGGGCTCCAGCCTGGCGGTGAGCAGCCAGGACCAGGCCGTGATCGTGGAGAATCGCTATAGCGGCGGCGATTATGGGGATGGCAGCGCGGCGGTTGCGTACAGTGCTTTCGACGCGGGTAGCGCCGCGATGTACCTACCCTATGCCGTCTACTACCCGGATGCGGTCACCGGCGGCGTGCCTTTCGTCCAGTATTCCCGCTTCACGGTGCAAAACGCCACCACCGCAGCCGCCAGCCTGCAGCTCACGTACATCAACCGCGGCGGTGTGACCGACTTCACGCGCACCGACACCCTGCTGGCGAACGGCCTTCGCGCAAGCCAACAGGTGTATTGGCCTGTCTAGCAGGCGCCAACTGGGCAACGGTCAGCAACTGCTGGCCGATAGCTATCTCAGCAGTCTTCAGGTCGTAAGCCGCTTGTAGATTGAGCCAGTATTGCGGCGATTGGTCCAGTGCGCGACCGAAAAGCAGTGCAAGTTCCGCCGTCACCGGGCGTGTGCGATTGACGACAGACGACACGCGCATAGGCGATACGCCAATGGCGCGCGCAAACTGTGCCTGTGAAATGCCAAGTTCATGCAGTATCTCAAGCAGAAACTCGCCGGGGTGAATGGGCGGCAAACCACTACTGATCATAACAACCTCTTCTCAGTGATAATCAACGATTTCGACGTCAATAGCGTCGCCATTCTCGAAACGAAAACAGACCCGCCACTGGTCATTGATGCGGATGCTCCACTGTCCGCTGCGGTCATGCCTCAGTGCCTCTAAGCGGTTCGACGGTGGTAGGTGTAGATCCTCGATGCGCGTGGATGCATTCAGTTGTGTGAGCCGCATCGCTGCACGAGCGCGAATCTCGGTTGGGAGACGGCGTGACCTGCCGGTGGTGTAGAAGTATTCCGTTTCGTCATCAGCGAATGATTGAATCACAAGATATATCATAAACGAAATGTTTATGAGTGTCAAGCAACGGCCGCGTCACATCGAGCCTTGACATGGCGCCAAACTGCTCCAAAACTCGTTGATTTTTTCCCCTAAAAACACCCATTTGTAGCCAGTTTGTAGCCACCTCCGTGCTATACTTTAGGGTGTGATGGAACTGCCGCCCATCATAACCGCCCGGTTGGGCGACCGATTGATTTGCGACACTCTGACCTGAGGAGGACAAGCCATGAATGGGTTGCACATGAGATTGACTATCGCACTGGGGGCGCTGCTGTTGGCCGGTCTGCTGGTTGTGTTAGCCAGTTGCGGGCCCGGGTGGCCGCCAAGTGTCACGCCAGAGCCGCTGACTGAGGTCGCGCAGCCGCAGGCGATGCCAAGCAGCACAACGGGACCTATCGTATCACTATTCCAGTCTCCTATCCAGACACCGACGCCTGTCCCCACGCTGTGGATCGAGCCGCCCCCACCGACCCGGCGACCGACGCCCACCATTCCGCCTGTGCCCACGCGGCTGCCCACGCCGGTGGTGACCCGCATCCCCACCGCGGTACCGCCCATCATTCCGCTGCCACCGGGACAGACCGCATCGTATACGATTGCTTTTCGTACCGGTAATCTTATTCGCGCTATCCGCAATGATGGTACGAGCGAGCGCGTGCTAATAGATGTTCACGCCCAAGTGCCACTCTTTTTAGCCAGCCAAGATATGGGTGTTGACACATGGGCCAATCCGTCACCAGATGGAACTCAACTTGCCTTAGTATTGAGCAACGTAGAAAGTCGGACATCCTTAAGTAAAGGTGAAGCACCCGAATATAGCATCTATCTATTCGATCTTCGAATGGGGATCTTGCGGCAGCTGGTGCAGGGTGGAATCGAACCGGTTTGGTCTCCTGGCGGCGCGCGCATCGCCTATCACAGTACTCGGACTCAGGGCTTGTGGATTGTGGATGTGGCGACCGGGGATCGAGGCGAGATTTATCCGGTTGATCGAGAAAATGAACATAAAGCCGTCAATTTCGCTTGGGCGCCCGGTGGACAGCGTTTGGTCTTGGTGGACAGTGTTTTTCGGCGGTCTGCCACGATGGTGGTCGTTGAGGCAGACGGTGGAGGATCTGTTCCTGTGCTGGTGTCACCACAGGCACCGGAACTGTACTTTCCACAATGGTCGCCTAATGGCGATAAGATTCTGTATGTCTCTCTGTTAGGCGAGAGATCAGGTCCTGATTATCCTTACAACTTGTGGATTATGAACCCTGATGGATCCAGACAAACCCAACTCACGCGAGACATTGACGTGACCGCGGGGATTCCCCGTTGGTCTCCTGATGGAAATTGGATTGTATTTACCGGAATTCGATATTATGAAGAGCCCCAACCCCTTACCGACCTGTGGCTTATCGATAGGACAGGAACCGAGCTGAAACATCTAACCTCGAATTTTACGAGCGCCAGCAACGAATGGCTGGCGACCTGGTCTCCAGATGGCACCCAACTGATCTATGTTACTGATTTAAGGAGGGTGTGGACTCTCTCGCTGAGCATTGGAGTGCAAACCGGGCTTTCAGCAACGCCTGATTTCATCGTTCTTTCTTCGTTAGACTATTAGGAGGCAAGAGCAATGACAAACACACTCGTAGAAAAGCAGTTCAGAATAAGTGTACTTATCGCTGCATTCCTGGTGTTACTGATGGCAGCGCTTATTGGTGACATTTACGCAGCATACCAAATTCGACGCCCGATCACTGACAATGGTGGAAAGATCAACCAGTATTATTTGTATGCTGAGGAGTCCGGTGGAAGCACGCATAAAGGCATCGACTTTCCCTACCCAAACGGCACCAGCGTATACGCTGTCGCAGACGGTACGGTTGTCCAACTGCGTGAAGATAGACCGGATGGAGACAGAAGCACCGCTTGGGGCAATTTTGCGCTCGTGCGTCACAATCAGCGACACTATGATCGTACATCGCAACAGATGGCTTACGTCTACTCCGTGTATCTTCATCTCAAACAATGGAGTGTACCAGTACAGGTGGGCAACGTCGTATACGCTGGCCAAACCAAGATCGGTGAAGTGGACGACACCGGTAGTTACTCGCAGGGAAATCACCTACACCAGCAGATTGTTGTTCATCCTGAGTCAGACAGACAGCTGGAGCCTAACACACTCGACTCAGAGGCCCGGTCGCGGAACCCTGAACTCTGGCTTGAATCATTCAATAACGGCGGGACCCAAACAGCGAACGCAGTAGGCAAAGTGACCGATGCCAATGGAAACCCAGTCGGCGGATTGCGAATTCATGGCATACAAAAACCTGCCAATGCCACTTGGGGGAGCTATGGTTGGTCACAGACCTATGCCTACACCTGGGCCAATGCGGACGACTTGGTGGTGGAGAATTTTGGTACCACCGACGTGCAGCCGGGGACCTACCACCTCTATGCTCGCTATCCTAACGACACCCTCTATGAAGACCTGGGCAACCACACCTTCGTCGCGGGCCGGACCACCTTCATTGGTCTGTATCCCGCCTATCTGCCGGACATCCTATCCAACTACTACGGCTGGAACTCGACCATCCTGGTGCGCAACAACAGCCAGGCCAAGGTAGCCCAAGTCAACACCAGCTTGCTCGCTGACGACTGGGTACACCGGCAGAATACCGACTTCATTGCGCTCAACAGCACCAGGGAGGTGCGTTTCTCCAACTATTGCGCCTTTTGTCGCGGCTCAACCCTGGCGGTGGCCAGCCAGGACCAGGCCGTGATCGTGGAGAATCGCTATAGCGGCGGCGATTATGGGGATGGCAACGCGGCAGTCGCCTACAGCGCTTTCGACGCGGGTAGCGCTGCGATGTACCTGCCTTACGCCGTCTACTACCCGGATCCGGTCACCCACGGCGTGCCTTTCGTCCAGTATTCCCGCTTCATGGTGCAAAACACGACCACCGCGGCCGCCAGCCTGGAGCTCACGTACATCAACCGCGGCGGCGTGACCGACTTCACGCGCTCCGACACCCTGGTAGCGAACGGCTTTCGCAATTACGACTTGCGTGATCCAGGCGGTGCAGTGCCGGATCTGAGGCAGACGGACTACTACAATACTCAATGCGGAACGTTGGCCGGCTGCAACTGGACCGGAGCAGTCAAGGTTACCTCGACCAACGGCCAGCTCATCACTTCTGTGCTGACCAACTACTGGCGCTGGTATGTGGCGGCTTACAACGGCGTCAGCGGTGGCGCACGGCCGGTCTTTGCACCTTCCATAGAGCGGCGTTGCACCGACTGCAATCCCAACGCAGGAAGCTGGCAGGGCTTCTCGATCACCATCGTGCAAAACCTGGGCAGCAGCAATGCCAACGTGACCCTGCGCTATCGCAACGCCACAACCGGCAACGAGGACCTGACCATCTCCGGTCAAACCATCACACCGAATGCGGCCAAAGGCTTCAACACCAAGACGGGTGGCAATGTCGAGGCCAGCGTCTACAATGTCCTGGGCGGAGCGTGGGCTGGCGCAGTCATGGTCGAGTCCAGTCAGCCGCTGGCGGTGGCGCAGATCACCATTCGGCCGGACAACAACGTGGCTGGCGCCTATACCGGCGTTCACAGCGGGTTGGCGAGCACGAACACCTACCTGCCGGGTGTCTACCAGAAGAACACCGCCTACACTTCTTGCCCGTCCAGTGAAAACCAGTGGGATCAGTACTCCATCTTGCGCATCCAGAATCCAACTACCAGCAATGCCACTGACGTGGACATCTATTACTACGACCAGAACGGCACGCTGACGTTCCAGGAGTCGAACTTGACGATCGTCGCGGGCAGATCGCTCAGCCGCAATACCCGCAACCATTGTGCTACGATTTCTTTGGGCGGCAACTGGACAGGTTCGGTACGGATTCAGTCTAACCAACCACTGGTAGCCGTGGCGGAGACGCTCAAGAGTGGACAGTGGCTGGCCAGCTACAACAGCATCAACCGGTAGATGGCCTGCGCTTTTCCGGTCAGTCGCTCATGCTCCTGCGGGGGCGATTTCGCAGAAAACGCCAGGGGCGCCAGTTGCCAACTTGCGTCACAATCTAACTTGGGATTTTCGATTCAATGCGCCGATGAAAACCTCGAACGGCGCCAGCGTCAGATGGCGCAGGGCCTGCGGGCCGGCCGGGCGCTCGTGGCTGGAAAACAGGCATTGCACCTGTCCGGCCGCCAGATCGAAGGTCAGGTCTTGGGCCTGGTCCGCCATGTTGAGCACCACCAGGCAACTTGCCTCCGTCTGGTCGAGCTGACGCAGGAAGGCGAGATAAGTGTCGGCCGATTCGTGCAGCGGGACGTAGGCGCCCGTTTGTAGCGCGGGGGTTTGCCGGCGCACGGCCAGCAGGCGGCGATAGAAGTTGAGCAGCGAAGCAGGGTCGTCAGCCTGCTCGGCCACGTTGACCACCTGGGCCGCGTTGGGGTTGACCGGCAGCCAGGGCTGCACGCTGGGCGGACAGAAGCCGGCCTGGGGCGCAGGCGTCCATTGCAGCGGCGTGCGACATTTGTCGCGCCCATGATGGGCCGCATGCGCCACGGCGACCTCCGCCGGCAAGCCGAACTCCGCGTGCGCCATCTGGTAGAGCTGCAGGCCGAGCAGGTCGCGGAACTGACTGACGTCGTCGAGCAGCAGGTCGGTCATGCCGATCTCCTCGCCGTTGTAGAGAAACGGGGTGCCTTGCAGGGTCAGCACCAGGGCAGCCGAGAGCCGCGCCAGCGCCGCGTCGTGTTTGCCGTTGCCAAAACGGGTGTAGACGCGGGACGAGTCATGGTTGCCCAGGGTGTTGCACGGCCAACCGCCGGCGGGCAGTGCGGTCAGGCGAGCGGCCTGATTGGCGCGTACCCAGGCTGGCGTCAGGCGCTCGGTTTGCATGAGCGGAAAATTGAAAACCAGGTGCAACTCGTTGTGGCCGTTGCCCATGTAGGCGATGTCGTCCGTTTCGCCCACGAGCATGGCGCCGGGATAGGCGTCAATCATCGTGCGCAGATCGGACATCAGCGCATGGACGCCCGGCTGATCCACCTGGTGCTGGTACATCAGGCGCCATTGCTCGACGACCTGCTGGCGCTGCTCGTCGCTGGAGGCCAGGGCCATCAGCGCGAACAGATCACGCTGACTCATCTGCGTGGTATGATCGGTCAGCGCAGGGTCTTCGAAGAGGGTGTTGATGGCATCCAGGCGGAAGCCGTCCACGCCCAGGTCGAGCCAGAAACGCGCGGCCGCGAACATCGCCTGCCTGACAGCCGGATGGCGCCAGTTGAGGTCGGGCTGCTGCTTGAGGAAGTAATGGTAGTAGTAGAGGCCCAGCTCTGGCACAAATTCCCAGGCCGAACCGCCAAAGGCTGAGTTCCAGTTATTGGGCGGCCCGCCGTCGCGGCCGGGATGCCAGACGTACCAATCGTGATGCGGCTGCTGACGGCCGCGGCGGGCGTCCTGGAACCAGGGGTGCTGATCGGAGGTGTGGTTGAGCACCAGGTCGAGCACCACACGGATGTCACGCTGATGGGCGGCGTCGAGGAAGTGCGTGAAATCGTCGAGCGTGCCGTACTCTGGCGCCACGCCGGTGTAGTCAGCCACGTCATAGCCGCAATCCAGCAGGGGCGAGGGGTAATGCGGCGAAAGCCAGATCGCGCCGATGCCCAGGTCTTGCAGATAGTCGAGGCGACTGTTGATGCCGGCCAGGTCGCCGATGCCGTCGCCGTTACTATCGGCAAAGCTGCGCGGGTAGATTTGGTAGAAGACGGTCGTTTGCCACCAGGGTTGTGCGCCCGTTGGCGAGAGTTGAGAGTGGTTGGTCATTGGTCGCCTTTCAGCTTGTGGGCAGGCTCACGGTCTCTCCGGCGGTGTAACGCTCCTTGCGACTGGCGTCCCACACCGTTACCCCGCCGCTGCCCGCGACCGTCAAGATGCTATCCATGCAGATCAGGGCGGTGTTGCAGTCAATGCCCACGAGCGTATGCCCGTTGCCCAGGACAAAGTGCAGGATGTTGGTCATGAGGTGCGATATCTCGTCGAAGTGCGGCAGGATGATGGCGTTGGGCAGATAGGCCAAGCCGGGCTGACAGACGGGCGGCGGTGGGAAGCGGGGAATGTGCTCGCCCCAGATCATGGCGCCGGCGCTGCAGCCGGCCACGACCCCGCCGGTGTCCAGGACGTACATGATGGCGTCGAAGACCGGGGTGCCCACGAGAACATCGTACAGGTAGGTGGCTCTGCCGCCGGACAGGTAGACGAAGTTGGCCTCGGCCACCTGGTCGGCCAGGCGGGTATCTTGGGCGCTGGCGCGATCAAATACGGGCAGTGACTGCACCTCTGCACCCAGGCGGGTGAAGTGGTTGATGCCCAAATCGGCCCAATAGCGCAGGCGCTCCTCGCTCTCCGCGCCGGCCGCCGTGGGTAGGCAGACCACACGCTGGGGCGCGGGCAAGCGGCTGAGCAAGAAGCGGTCTATCGCTTCGACGACTGGTAGATATTCGCCGGCGCCTAGCAGCGCCAGTGTACCATTGAAGGTTGGTGTCATGATACCTCGCTAATAATGAAAATGAATGGGCCATTATTCCAAAACCGAGCATGACCACGATCATGGTGAAGAACAGGATGGTGATGTTGCGATTCTTGCTGAGATTCTTCATGCGTTGGTCAGGCTGAGAGTGTCGTTGCGGCGCGGCGCCGCGCCAATTCCCGCAGCGTTTCTTCATGATTTTCTTTGGTGATGGGGAATTTGTACACCAGGTAGATGCCGGCCGCCAGGATGAAGGCGGGAATGGGGCCGATCATCAGACGAATGGCGAGCAGCGTGCTGTCCGGCTGCACGATGAGTGTGGTGGCGCCTTCGGGCGGCGTGATGTAACCGGTCCAGTTGAGCACCTGGCTGACCAGGAAGAGGCCGAGCGCCAGGCCGAGCTTCTGCAAGAGTACGAAGAAGCCGTAAAACGCGCCCTCACGCCGCTTGCCGGTTTCCAGTTCGTCCAGCTCGATCACGTCGGGCAGCATGGCCCAGGGCACCAGGTAGGCCGTGGCCACGCCAACGCCGGCCAGCGCGCCCAGCGCGATGATGACCCAACTGGGCCAGTCCGGCTGCACCAGGAAGAGGGCGAAGGCCACGACGATCCAGAAGATCATGCCGCGGTAGTAGACGCCTTTCTTGCCGGTGCGGCGGCTGACGGCCGTCCAGATGAAGAGCCAGATGAGCGCGCTGCCCTGCACCGCCAGAATCACCACCGGCACCAGGCCGGGCTGGCGCAGCCAGTAGGTCATGTAGTAGATGACGATGGTGGAGACTGTTTGCACCACCAGCCAGGAGAGCAGGTAGATGCCGGTAACATAACGAAAGGCGCGATTTCTGAAGGTGATCTTGAGGCCATCGAAGAACGGGATCTCCTCCTGTTCCGACTCCTGATGGCGTTCGTAGGTGCCCCAGAAGGCGAAGAAGAAGGGCAGGGTGGCGCAGATGGCCCAGACGCCGGCCGACACGGCATAGGCGCCCTGGATGCCCATGCTCGGCTGCACGGCGTTGACGATGAGGGGATGCAGGACCGCGGCAATCAGGCCGCTGCCGATGGAGAAGGCAAAGCGAAAGGAGTTCAGGCTGGTGCGCTCGTCGTAATCACGCGTCAGTTCGGGCGTCAGCGCGGTGTACGGCACGTTGACCACCGTGAAGGCGGTGTCCAGGAGCAGAGAGACGACCAGGTAGTACCAGAATTTGCCATTGTTGCTGACCTGCGGTACAAGAAAGAGCAGGAAAAAGGTCAGGCCGAAGGGAATGGCGCCGAACAGGAACCAGGGCCGGCGGCGGCCCCAGCGCGTCTTGATGCGGTCCGAAAGCACACCCACAATGGGATCATTGACAGAATCCCAGATTTTGGTGAGCAGCAGGATGACGCCGGCCACGGCGGGATTAAGGCGGGCCACGTCGGTCAGGAAAAAGAGCAGGAAAAAGGACATGATGGCGGTGGCGATGGCGGGGCCGACATCTCCCGCGCCGAACGCCAATTTGGTGACGAGAGGGACCTTTTCGGTTGCTTCAGCAGGCGGACGCACGATGAATTCCTCCAGCAGATGGAATCGGGCTTTGCAGCGCCGATGGGCGGTTGGGGGCAGACGATGGATTGGGGGAGTTTACTCCAAATTGACACACAAGGCAATTTGGGGCTTTACGCGGTGCTTGACGCACTGCGTCATGTATGTTACACTAAAATCAGTCAGCAAGAATAGATTTTCGACCGCCGGAAAGATGAGGAATGACCTATGACGACACCTGGAATGACTGTCCTGGAGGAAAGCACGCTTGCCGTCGCGTCAGGGGATGAATCGGCCGCGATACAGGCGCCGACTGTCTCGGTTGGCGATCTGGCCTTACCCGATGTCGTCGCGCTGCTGCACGGCGACGACAAGGACCGGCAAGCGCAGGCCGCGGCCAGGCTGGCCGACATTGGCCTGCACCGGCCGGCCACACTGGCGCCGGTGGTCCCGCAACTGCTGGCCGCGCTGACCGACTGGGACGACCTCGATGCGCATCGGGATGTCGTGCGCGCGCTGGAGGCGGTGGCCGACTGGAGCTTGAAACCTCTGCGCAGCGCGCCGGAGATGGCAGCGCTGCGCCGCGCCCTGTGGGATCAGCGCAGCGCTGCCGCCCGCGCCTTTGCCGCGCAGACCCTGGCGCGGCTGATGGCCGGCGATCAAGACCTGCTACAAGAAGCCTGGGAGGAGCTGGCGCAGGCCATCGGCCATCAGGCCAACACGCACCAGGTGGACGGCATGTTGGAGGGGATTCGCACCCTGGCGGGCAGTGCATCTGGTCGCCCGTGGCAGGCGCAGATACGGGCGTTGGCAGAGCCGTTCAGCACCCATTGGAAACCCCAAGTGCAGACGATGGCGCGTCACATTCTGGATGACCTTGAACACAACAGCGCGCTGCCGCCCTATCTGCGTGCGCTGAAAGTTCAAAGGCCGCACCAGCCGCCGCCGCCGGCCTTGCCTGAGACAGAAGCACCCGCCCCAGGCGCCCAGTATGTTTCCTTACGCGACCTGTGCCAGTTGCCGTTGCCTGAGCAGATCAAGGCCTTTCGCCCTTTGATTCCCAACCTGCTGCTGACCACCTGTGAGATTGACGAACAGTCACTGCGCGACCGGCATGGCGACTTCGCCCTGCGCCTGGCCACCAACGCCAACAGCGCCATGGTCGAACTGACGATCTGGCGCCAGCGCGGGGATCAAGACCCGGCGCTGCTCCTGCACTTTGGCGAGACCAGCAACGGCCAGTTGCAAATCTACCTGGTGGTGGTCAACAACCTGGACGCAGAGCGGTTCGACATTGATTACGACAGCGCAGGACATCCCACGCTGTTGGGGTTAGTGGCGCGCAATCTGGCTGCAGAAGAGGCCGCTCTGCGCGCCGGCCTGACGCCCGGGCAGGTGCGCGCCGGGCTGGGGCTGGTCAGCCGCCGCCTGCTGCCGCGCGTCGAACGGTTGGCGGCCGCGTGGGGCAAGCAGTACATCTTTGCCCAGCCGCTGGCCTATCACAACGCCATCCTGCTGGAGCGCTGGGGCTTTTTCTACCTGACCGGTCAGCGATTCATGGAAGACCTCGATCGGCGCTTTCGCGACGGCGACCTGGCCGGCCGCCTGGATGGCAGCACTTTCCGGCCGCTGGACGCCGGCCGCACCGTGCGCGGGCGCAGTTGGGCGATTCATGACGGCATTTTGGGCGAACCGTGGCCCGAGCTGCACATGGCCCGCCGTGTGGGCCGCCTCAGCCAGGTGTGTACGTTTGCCGACGCTGCCTTCTGACGCTCCCCCCGTAGGTCACGCCTCCGGCGTGACGGCGCTGTCCGCGGCGGAGCATGGTTTGCTGACGGGAAGATATTTCAACGCGAAGACGCGAGGGCGCAAAGGCTCTATCTGATTGCGAGTAAAGCAACATTAGTGTTGCTAAAGTTGACAACACCGGCGCATTATAGTAAAATGATGGCTGTTCCGAACAATCACGAAAGAAAACAGAACGAAGGAGAAATCACCGATGGCTCATACGCTTCCACCTTTACCCTATGCATACAACGCACTGGAACCATTCATTGATGAACTGACGATGCAGATTCACCACGACAAGCATCATCAGGCCTATGTCACCAACCTGAACAACGCGCTGGCCAATGCGCCCGAACTGGCCGAGAAACCGCTGGAGGCCCTGCTGGCTGAGATCGCCGGCGTGCCGGAGAGCATCCGCACGGCTGTGCGCAACAACGGCGGCGGGCATCACAATCACAAGCTATTTTGGGAGATCATGGCTCCCGGCGGCCGCGGGGAACCGACCGGCGCGCTGGCCGAGGCCATTGCCGGCACGTTCAACAGCTTTGCCGATTTCAAGACCAAGGTCACGCAGAACGGCGTTACCCGTTTTGGCAGCGGCTGGTCATGGCTAGTGGTGGACGGCAAGCACAAGCTCGCCGCCTATAGCACAGCCAACCAGGACAGCCCCCTGATGGACGGGCACACCCCGATCCTGGGCATTGACGTGTGGGAACATGCCTACTATCTGAAGTATCAGAACCGCCGGCCTGACTACCTGGCCGCGTGGTGGAACACCGTCAACTGGGACGAGGTCAGCAAGCGCTTCGCAGCCGCAATGGCCTGATAGTTCCATTTTTTTCGGCGCCGGGACGCCAAGACGCCGGGACGCAAAGGGTTTTCAAGTAACCCTTGCGTCTCCTGCGCCTCTGGCGTCTTTTGCGTTAACGGGATTTGCTCACACAGGGACGCCAAGACACAAAGGAGTATTCTCTGATTCCTTTGTGTTCTTCGTGTCTTTGTGTGAGATTTCTTTCTTGGTCACACAGGGACGCCAAGACACAAAGGAGTATTCCTTGGTTCCTTCGTGACTCCCTGTCGTCACCCGAATTTGCCTCTTGACAGATCGCCGCGCGCGTGGTATGCTGTGACCAGCCACAAGCCTGCCCCCCGCCTTCCGAGTCGCCTCCCGCCGTCGGAAGTCCCCGGCGAGAGTTCTCTCTCCCGCCCGCGACCTCCTTCAGCAGTCAGGAAAATGTCCCTGACCCCATCCGTTTCGATTGCTGCACGAAAGGAGTCCGTTGTCATGTTACGCCGCTCTTCTAGTTTCTCTCCCCTCTCTGCTCGACATTCTGCTCTCCCTACTGCTCTCGCGCCGCGCCTGTCGTCGTTGGTTCATCTGTT
Organism: Candidatus Amarolinea dominans; assembly: GCF_016704685.1. Lineage (NCBI taxonomy): Bacteria > Bacillati > Chloroflexota > Caldilineae > Caldilineales > Candidatus Amarolineaceae > Candidatus Amarolinea > Candidatus Amarolinea dominans. Next base: position 21,462 of record NZ_JADIZS010000009.1, on the reverse strand, counting down.
GGTGGTGTGCAGTCTGCTCTTTTCCACGGCGGCTGCTGCTACCCCCCCCCCCATAAATACCGCTACTAAATTCATGTCTCCTGATCCCAACTTCGATCTGATTGCCGCTCCTGAGGCGACGCCCGCGCCTGCGCTGGTGCAGTTGACGCTGGCCGCGGCGCCGGTGCAGGTCGAGCCGTCCGGCGTCGTGACCTACACCGTGGTCATCACCAACACCCTGGCCGACCGCGCCCTGAGCGGGCTGGTGGTGAGCGATACCCTGCCGCTGGAATTGGCCTATTGGCCGGCCGGGGAGGGGGATTTCAGCTACCTGGAGGCCGAGCGCCGGCTGGAATGGGCCATCGGTCAACTGGCCGCGGGCGCGACGCTGACCGGCACGTTCCAGGCGCAGGCGCTGGGCGCGGTCAGCGGGCAGGTCATCACCAACACCGCGGCCATCGTGAGCGAGGAGGTGGGCGCGGGGGTGGCGGCCAGCGCGGCGATCACGATCACCGCGGCGCCCTGCCTGGGCGAGGACTGTGCGCCGACGCCCACGGCCGAACCGCCGACCGCCACGCCGACGGCGACGGTCGAGTCGCCGCCCTGCCAGGATGAGGAGTGTACGCCGACGCCGACGGCCACGGCAACGCCGACGGCCACACCGTCGCTCTGCCAGGATGATGAGGGGTGTACGCCGACGCCGACGGCCACCTGGACGCCGGGGCCGGGGCTGGATGAGGTGTGGGCGATGCCTGACCAGGAGAGCCGGTTGCAGAGCCGCGATGGGCGGGTGGTGCTCACCATTCCGGCCGGAGCGGTCAGTACACCAACCATGCTGCGCTACACGCCGCACGAGAGCGATCCCGATCAGCCGGCGAACCTTGATTTCCTGTTCGAGCTGAGCGCCACGGAGATGTCGGGGCTGCCGGTGACGCAGTTTGCGGTGGGGTTGACGCTGCGCTATCGCGATCCGGCGGCCGGCGATGAGCAAACACCCTGGCCGCCCGGCGCTTCGCTGTTCTACCAGGATGCGGCCGATGGGCGCTGGGTGGTCTTGCCGACGAGCGTGGATCAGGAGCAGAGGGCGCTGACCACCACCCTGACCCATTTGACGCTGTTTGCGCAAGGCAACGCCATTGTGCCAGAGCCTGCGCCGGGGATCGAAGGGGTGCAGTCGCAGTTGTACAACGGGGCCTGGACCGTGAGCTACCCGATCGCAGCGCCGCCAGGGCCGGGCGGATTGGCGCCTGGGCTAAGCCTGGACTACAGCAGCCGCAGCCTGGCCGGCGACGGACATCATCAACTGGCCGGGTGGGGCTGGGACATCGGCGGATTGAGCTACATCTTGCGATAGACTCAGGGCACGGGCAAAGTACCACTGACCCTGAACGGCGTGACCCACGAATTGGAGAAACACGGCGAGATTTTCTACAGCGTGCAGGACCCCTTCCTGAAGATCCGCCGGCCCACCGCTTCCAACCCTGACTATCCATCGATGGAATATTTCGACCCCAGTACGCCGACGCCCTTCAGGACGATTGATTTGCCCCAAACGCCAGGGGAGTACAACCGGGACAACCTGGTGTGGGAGGTGACGACCGAGGGCGGCATCACCTATCACTTCGAGCCGGCGCTGTATGTGCGCGATTGCAGCAATGGAGACTGGACGCCTTCGGAACTGCGGGTGGTGCATCGCTTCACCAAGTGGGTGTTGACCGAGGTGCGCGACACCACGCCAACGACGCCTAATCGTCTGACGTTCAGCTATGACTACGAGGGTTCGTTGTTGGCGGTGAATGTGCCGGTAGACTGCTCGAACCACGACTACACGGCCGATGCGCGCATCCAGGTGCGTGCGGTGCGGGTGAAGGAGATCAGCTATGGGCCAAACGGCGCCTTCAAGCTGAAGCTATTCTATCAGAACCGGGAGGACCGGGCTCAGCACTTCGACGAGACCGGCTACCAGGTTTTCTGGACACGAAAGTACCTGCAGCGGGTGGAGGTGATGGCCAACAATACGCTGCTGCACAAGCTGGTGTTGGGCATGACGGCGTTCATCAACCCGGCGGCGCCGTCGCAGAGCCGGCTGTACTTGAGTACGATCACGCACTATGGGACCGGCAGCAATGCGCTGCCGCCAACCAGCTACACCTACGGGAGCGGCACGACGGATGGGCACATGGTGACGGTGAACAACGGCTACCAGGGACGGGTGGAGGTTACCTACGGTGGTTCGAGCGGCGGAATGGTGGTGCAGCAGGAGCGGCGGCGTGGGGGCGGGAGCGATCCGGACATCGTGACGAGCTACTGGTACACGACGACCTGGGACAACGAGGCGGGGGGCTTTGCCGAAGCGGAAATGACGCTGGTAGGGAGCGGCGCCTTGATTGGGAGCGGCCAGCCAGACACGCGCATACGACAGTGGTTCCACACCACGACCAATCAGCACCGCTGGAAAGGCAAGCTGTCCAAGACAGAGACGCGTGCGGGTTTGGGCGTCACCAACAACTTGCTGGCGCGTTCGCTGCAGACCTGGAACGAGACCAGCGTGGGGACGCCGGGCGGGATGCACTTCGTCTATCTGCAAGACAAGACCGAATACGTAGGGGACCCCAACGGCACGGACCCGCCGCTGCGTTACACCAAAAGCGTCAACACCTACGATGCGGCGTATGGCAATCTGCTGTTGACCCGGCTATACAGCGAGGCCGCGCCAACGATACCATACCGAACGATCAAGCGGGTCTATTCCCCACGCAATGACGGCACGACCTACATCGTCAATCGGGTGGCGGAGGAGAAGCTGTTCGCGGGGAGCGAAAGCGGGACATGCCAGGGGCAGACGCGCACCATCTACGACAACTACAGCGGCTATGCGGCGTACAACCAGGCGCCGACGGCCGGGCAGTTGAAGGAGGTGTGGCAGGCGGGGCAGGGCGGCACGGGGTGTGACGCGAACTGGATGCGGTCGACGGCTTACGGCTATGACCAATGGGGCAACCGTTGGAGCGAGACGGCGGCCAATGGCAGCGTGGTCACGACGGCCTTCGACAGCACGTTTCATGCCTATGCGATGAGCGTAACGGTGCAGCCGGCCAGTCAGTTGGGCGGCGCGACGCTGACGACGACTTACACGCGCTACGGCATGAATGCGACAGCGGGGGGCAGCGGGTTGGTGGGACAAATACAGAGCGAGACCGACGCCAACGAGGCGGTCACGCTCTATACGTACGATACGTTTGGCCGGCTGACGGAGGTGCGTAAGCCGGGGGCGGGGTTCAGCAACCCGGCGACGGAGAAGATTGTCTACACGACGGACCAGGGGTTGTATGTGCAGCGGCATTTGCTGCGCGATGATGGGAATGGCGACGCCAGCGCGAGTGCGACCTACCTGGAGGAGCGCACGTTCTACGATGGGTTGGGGCGCGTGCGGCAGGTGCAGAAGGAGTACAGCAGCAGCCAGTGGAGCCTGGCGAGCCAGCGTTACGATGGGCTGGGCAGCCTGGCTGCGGCCTCGGCGCCGTACACGGGGACGGTGAGCGGGGTGACGTACCAGGCGGTGAACTGGAGTGGGCTGGCCGCGACGCAGTCAACGTCCGATCGGTTGGGGCGGGTGACGCAGGTGACGCAGGCGGACGGCAGCACCGTGCGCACCTACTACCAGAATCGGCAGACGGCGATGCTGGACGAACTGAACCACCAGACGATCTCGGAGAGCGATGCCTTTGGGCGGTTGGCGAGTGTCAAGCAGTATGATCTGACGCTGGCGCCGGGGGCTGCGCCGAACTGGGGAGCGACGGTCTACGGGCAGGCCAGCTACAGCTACGATGTGGCCGACCGGCTGAAGCAGATGACGGGGCCGGACGGGGCGGTGACGACGATCGGGTACGACCTGGCCGGCCGCAAGACCAGCATGAGCGATCCGGACATGGGTGCGTGGAGTTACACCTACGATACGGCGGGCAATCTGCAGACGCAGACCGATGCGCGGGGTTGCGTCATCACCTTCAGCTACGATGGCCTCAACCGGGTGAAGGGCAAGACCTACAGCGGGTCGAGTGGATGCAGTGCGACGGCGGTGGGTTACACGTATGACAGCGGCACAACCGGCAAGGGGAGACGCACCGGGATGAGCGACAGCTCCGGCAGCGCAAAGTTGGACCTACGACGGCCGCGGACGGGTAACGCAGGAGAGCAAGGCCATCAACGGAACGGGCGGCGGAACCTTCGTGACGCAGTGGGGGATACGACTCGGCGGATCGGCCGCTGTGGATGAAATACCCCGGCGGCAGTGCGAGTCAGATTGGCGAGCAGGTACACTATGCGTACACGACGCAGGGGTTGCTGAACACAGTGCGCAGCAACGGCAGCACCTACTATGTCGGCAAGACGCAGTACAACGAGCGCGGGCAGGTGATGGAACGCTGGCTGGGCAGCACGACCGGGGTGGTGAAGCAGTTGTACGCCTACAGTGTGGCCGAGAACTTCCGCCTGGTGAGCCTGAAGGCAGGCACGAGTCCGAACTACGATAACCGGCAGAACATCAGCTACACGTACGATGATGCGGGCAACGTGCTGACGATTACGGATGCGGCGGCGTACGGCGGGAGCCAGGCGCTGCGCTTCACGTATGACAGACTGGATCGTCTGCAAACGGCATGCACGCTGAGCGGGGGGACCTGCGTTGCCAACAATGGAAACTACGGCGCTTACAGCCAGCGCAATTACGCCTACAGCAATGCGGGCAACATCACCAATTTCGAGAGCGCAGGCACGAACCTCTACTATCAGAATGGCGCACACAAGCATGCTGTGACCCATGTCGGGGGCACGACGGCAGGCTATCAGAAATACTGGTACGACCAGAATGGCAACGCCACCCGGCGCATCAGCGGCAGCCAGGACATCACGTTGACCTACGACGCGGAGAATCGGCTGACTGCGATGTCCGGGGGCGTGACCGCCAGCTATGTGTACGACGGCGACGGCAACCGGGTCAAGGAGACCATCAGCGGCGCGACCCGGGTCTTCGTAGGGAACACTTACGAAGTAGACAACGGGACGGTCAAGAAGTACTATTACGCTGGCGCCGCACGCGTGGCGGAGAACAGCGGCGGTGTACTCTACTATCTGCTGACGGATCATCTCGGCTCCACCGCGCTGACGCTGGACAGCGCGGGGAATCGGTTGAACACCAACACCGAGATTCGCTACTACCCCTACGGCGCGCCGCGTTACACGGCGGGCACGACGCCGACGACGTTCAACTTCACGGGGCAGCGGCGGGATAGTGGATCAGGGTTGCTGTTCTACCAGGCGCGATGGTATGACCCGGTCATCGGGCGATTTCTCGCCGCGGATGCCATCGTTCCCAATCCAGGAAATCCGCAAAGTCTGAACAGATACAGCTATGTCGGGAACCGACCTTTACGTTTTGTGGATCCGAGTGGATTTGACCCCATAGATGCTGCGTGGGAGCAAGCCTTCTACGCCGCGCATGGTCGTGCGCCAACTGACCAAGATCGCCGAGATCGGTTCTTTTCGATCTTGTTTGCCGGCAGTGGGGCTAACGGTTCGTGGACAGATGAGGATTGGACAAGGTATCACGCCAATAGGGAAGGACTCTGGGAAGGTAGCACATCATGGCAAGGCGCCCCGGCTGCAGGATTGGATCGTTTTGTTACTCATCTTCAACAACTGGCCTCGTATTATGCACCCGGCGAGGAAGGATTATACGCCCAAGCCATTGGTTTTATTTGGGGAGGTGTACCGCTTGGCCATGCCATCCCTGCAGCCTGGCAGATGGCAACCAACCCTGGCGCTGCATGGGCCCAATATGAACCTCTCTTCGAAGGCACAGCCAACTGGAGAGCATCATTGGTTGATGACCCCAATCCAAGCCATCATTACGCAGGACTTTTTTACCTGGGGTATTTCTTTGGGCCGGCTGCTGGTTACGCCAGCAATTGGCTTCGAGATGGCCCTCTCAGCGGGTTGAGTAATCCCGATCTGAACTTGGGGTATGTGGCGGTAAGCCACGGGTCCATGTTGTATGATGGAATCATCAGCATGGCAGAGGTTGGCTTGGCCGTGACTTATGCTGTGGATGCGCGATCCGGGCTTTGGGCGAGCAACTCGCCTGGTCATCGTGTGCCATGGTACTACTTTCAGCCGTGGGCGAGGTAGCGCCATGCTGAATACCATATTGACCATAACGATGTGTTTATTTATGTTGACGCTGAACGGATGCGCCTTGATATCGCCTCAACCGACCCCTCCCCGAGAAACACCAACAACACCACACGAACTACAAGTACTGCCCAGAAAAGCGCATATTGGAAGTGCCAATGATCCCAAACTTGGCTCATGCAAACTTGATGTCAACGTATGGGAGCTGCCTGGTATTACTCCGCCGGACAAAAACAGTGTGTACATGGGTGACAGAGGGAAGCTCTTGGGCGTTCTTGCGTGCCATGAAGAGGTCGCCATTATGAGGCTTGCCTGGTCAAATACCGATCAAGAATTCTGGGCCTTTGTCAAATCCTCAGGTTCTCTTGAAGGGTGGATTCCTCTGAATCTGCTCGATTTGACACCGTAGTGGAATACCAGGCCGGTGGATCCCAAGCGGAAAACAGGGATGCGATGGCTGGCACCGATCAGGTGGGCAGCGGCACGGCCACGTGTCCGACGCCGGCCTGGAATGCGAATGCGAACGGCGTGACGACCTATGCTTACGACATCGCCGACCGGCTGCTGCAGATGACCGGGCCGGATGGGGCGGTGACGACGATCACGTACGACCTGCTGGGGCGCAAGACGAGTATGAACGACCCGGACATGGGTGCGTGGAGTTACACGTACGACACGGCCGGGAACCTGGTGGCGCAGACCGATGCGCGGAATGTCACGATAGGGTTTGGCTATGACGGACTGAACCGGCTGACGCAGAAATGGCAGAGCGGCAGCAGCAGCGGGATGGTGTTGGCCGATTACAGCTATGATGCGTTCGATGGGGCCACGCAGTTCGGCAAGGGGCGGCGCACCGGGATGAGGGCATATGTGGGCGGCGATGTCAGCAACAGCGAGTTGGACATACGACAAGCGCGGCCGGGTGACGGCGGAAACGCACACGATTGATGGGGAGGCGTACACCCTCGGTTACACCTATGATTCGGCGGACCGGGTGCGGAGACTGATTTACCCCACCCAGAGTGCGGAGACGGTCAACCTGGCGTACACGACGCAGGGGCTGCCGGCTCGGATGTACAGCAGTGTGGATTATGTGCGCAGCGGGAATGCGGTGTATGATGAGGCCGGGAGGCTGACGCAGTTGAAGCTGGGCAAGCAGAGCAACAACAACAATCCGGTGGTGCAGATTGGCATCACCTACCATCCCTGGACAGCGAGCGGCGGACTGGGGCGCCTGCAGAAGGTGAAGGCAGGAACAACGGCGGATGCCAGCAGTTTGCAGGACTTGACGTATGGCTACGATACGGCCGGCAATGTGCGCTGGATTGTGGATGCGCGCAACAGCGGTCAGCGGCAGTGCTTCAGCTACGACGGGTTGGATCGGTTGTTGCGCGGCTTCACGGGTGATGCGATTTGCGCGGGCTACGACGATGGGACCGGGAGCTGGGTGTACGATGAGAGCTACAGCTACAACAACGCGGGGAACCTGATCAGCAAGACGGGGCAGGGGACGTACAGCTACGGAGTGGCGCAGGCGGGCAGTTGCCCGGAAGGTGCGTTGGTGAAGAAGCATGCGGTGGTAAGCACAAGCAACGGCAGCAGTTACTGTTACGATCAGAACGGCAACATGCGGAGGCGCACGATCGGGGGGAACACCTACACCCTGACGTATGATGACGAGAATCGCCTGGTCAGCATCAGTGGGGCGGCGACGGCAAGCTACACCTATGACGCCGATGGCGCCCGCATCAAGAGCGTGATGAACGGGGAGACGGTCACCACGATCGGCAATCTGTACGAGAAGAAGGTGGCTGGCGGCGCGACGACGCACACGAAATACTACTATTTCAACGGTCAGCGCGTGGCGGTGCGCGTGGCGGGGGTGTTGTACTGGCTGTTGCGCGATCACCTGGGCAGCACGACGGTGACGGCCAATGGCGTCAGCGGTGAGCGCACGGGCGAGCTGTGGTACAAGCCGTGGGGTGAGAGTCGAGGGACGCCCGTCGGCGCGACGCCGACGAAGCGCCGCTTCACCGGGCAGGTGCTGGACGAGGTGGCGGGCGGGTTGTATTTCTACAATGCGAGATACTACGACCCGACGCTGGCGCGGTTTACCCAGGGGGATACGATCGTGCCGGGGGCAGGGAATCCGCAAAATCTCAACAGATACTCTTATGTCGGAAATAATCCTCTCCGGTACACAGATCCAGCAGGATTGTGCGCGGCAGCGCCATGGGGCGCCGGTGTGGGTGATCGCGCACAGAACATGAACTATCAACCCAGTTGCTGGGGTGTCTACTACAACCTGTTGGACCAGGGCATTCCTGGGCTGGACTGGCAATGGGATTATGCGGCGGGCCAGAGCGTGAGCGAGTTTGCCGCAGCGAATTTCGCCGCCGGTGCAGGAGCTATTCTCGGTCTGGCTGGTGGGTTGTCCTACGCAGGTCAAGATATCACTGGCTACTTGCTTCTCATGGTTGGGGGCAATGTCGCCCTTATCAATGGATCGCCCACCTATTACATGTATGTCAACGAGACAGCGGCATACGATGCTGAAACTAACTTCCTTGCCTTCAGTCCCTTTGCCGGTCACTGCATCGGCACATGCCCACTAATGACAAACTGGCTACGAGAACGACACAGACCGGCGGGGATGGGGGGCCGAAAAGAAAAGCTGGTGCCCTTTACAGTGGCATCGGACCTGGCGGTAGCGTCATTCACGTGGGGTGCTCATGACTATATCAACGAGACCTCTTACGTCTACAGCGGGGCTGCATATCTTGATGTCTTGTGGGATATCTCGGGTCTCGCTGCGTTCGGACATAGCGGTGGAACGTTCAAGTGGGCAACGGCCGGCCTGGTGGACTATGCCAAGCTAGCTCGGTCAGGAATCGGTTCCGCGAGATCAATCGGCGGCATTGCGGCTTCACTCGCTGTCGAACCTGTCAAGATTTCTGATTTGGCCGGCAAGTTGCGAGGGCTACCCAGCCATTAACGACTTCGTTCAGTAACATGCTGACGAAAGGAGATGCGCAGATGTCTCGACTCAGCCGTTGGTTGGTTGGCGTGGTTGTTGTCTTGATCGTAGTGGTGGGGGGCATCGTCGTTGATATCGTTACCACGCGACACGTGTTGCCGCGGGGACTGATTCAACCCACACCCTATGCCATTGCCCGCACCTTCGTTGACGCGACCACATCAGGGGATGTCGAACTTGCCAAGAGTCTGACTGATGGGGCGCCCGCATGTATAGCCAATATGGTACGCACCTTCGAATGGTATTCGCCGAAGTACCTGAACGTCCCTGTGGATGAGCTGATTGTGTCGTACTACTATTGGTATAACGACGATCCCGCTGGTGAAACCATTGGCTTTACCTTTTCAGATCGTGACAACTGGCCGGCGACGGCAGGCGTTGTGACATTGCGCGCACGATATACGATGTTTGGTAAGCGTTATACCTGTGGTGCTCTATTTAGCGATTGAGGAAGGCAACGAACGATAGGATCCAAATTGCAGGACTTGACGTATGGCTACGATACGGCCGGCAATGTGCGCTGGATCGTGGATGCGCGCAACAGCGGTCAGCGGCAGTGCTTCAGCTACGACGGGTTGGATCGGCTGTTGAGCGGGTTTACGACCGCGGCCGGCGACAACTGCACGGGCTACACGTCGGTTGGCAACGGGCCGTACAACGAAACCTACAGTTACACTCCGAATGGCAACCTGATCAGCAAGACGGGACTGGGGACGTACGGCTACGGGGTGGCGCAGGCGAGCACCTGTCCGGAAGGGGCGTTGGTGAAGAAGCATGCGGTGGTGAGCACGAGCAACGGCAGCAGTTACTGTTACGATCAGAACGGCAACATGCGGCGGCGCACGATCGGGGGGAACACCTACACCCTGACGTATGATGACGAGAATCGCCTGGTCAGCATCAGCGGGGCAGCAACGGCGAGCTTCGTGTATGACGCGGATGGGAACCGGGTCAAGAGCGTGATGAACGGGGAGACGGTCACCACGATCGGCAACCTGTACGAGAAGAAGGTGGTTGGCGGCGCGACGACGCACACGAAATACTACTATTTCAACGGTCAGCGCGTGGCCGTGCGTGTGGCTGGGGTGTTGTACTGGCTGTTGCGCGATCACCTGGGCAGCACGACGGTGACGGCCAATGGCGCCAGCGGTGCGCGCGAGGCGGAGTTGTGGTACAAGCCGTGGGGGGAGAATCGCGGGACGCCCTATCAGACGACGCCGACGAAACGCCGCTTCACCGGGCAGGTGCTGGACGAGGTGGCGGGCGGGTTGTATTTCTATAACGCCAGATACTACGACCCGACGCTGGCGCGGTTCATCAGCGCGGATACGCTGATCCCCAATGCAGGAAATCCGCAGAATCTGAATCGTTACAGCTACGTCGGGAACCGACCCACCGTCTTCGTTGATCCCTCAGGCTATGCGGCCTGCGCGGCCGGTGACGTAACCTGCTGGCAAGAAGAATGGCGTTGGAAAGACCGCTGGTACAAGGCGCACGGCCACACCGGCGGAAATTGGTTCGGCATTGCAGGCGATCCTGAATTCGAGGATGAGCAAATCCTGCGCGAGACCGTGGGCGAAGCCGGCATCACGATTCTGGGCGCCTGGGATTTTGCCACTCAACTCATCCCCATGGCCACCGGCATTGTGCGCTTCGGCAACAAGCTCAGCGGAGGATTGGCCCAACTGCAGAGGCTGCTCGGCGGCGGCGCCAGGATCAAACCAGGATCGTGTTCCGGGCACCCCTGTGCCTTGCCGCCAGGTACCGACACCGTGAACATACCCAATACCGTACATGATGCCACCTGGCTCATGCACACCGTCGTGCATGAATTGGCGCATGTCATTGACTGGCATAGCCATGTTCAGACGGGAACCGGACCTTATGGAAACTCCATGTATGGGCGTTTTTCAGATGTCTGGAATGAGAAACCCCTGACGAATTATGCTGCGCAGTCCCATTTCTATCCGGCAAGGTGGGATGTGTGGGCTGAGGCGGTCACAGTGTGGGTGTTCGGGAATAGCTACAAGTCATCTGAAAGGCCTCTCAACGTGGATGTGAATGCTCAAATGACACGGATCGGCGAGTTACTCAACGGATGGAGATGAGCATGCGCAGGTATCCTCTTTTGCTTGTCTCGGTTATGACGTTGGGTGTGATGTTGGCTGCTTGTCGCCCTGTATCTACGTCCAGGAGCCAAACGTGCGATGCGCTGTTAGCCACTCCCTTACAGGCTTATGTTGGCCAAACAACGACTCTCGAAGAATTCGCCGACGCCGTGGAAAAGGCCTATGGCATTCCACATGCGATGATCAGCACCAACCCTCGGGACAGCGGTGGTTGGTTCGCTAATTGGGATCACGATGGGCTGAAATACGGCGTGCTTTCCAGAGATGGTAAAACCGTAGATCAGATCGGAATTGAGTATGAACCAAACGGTGTTAATGTAGGGCAGTTTCTGAATTGCACCCACTCTCCGCCCGAATGGTATTGGGCGGCTTATGGATCGAATCCGCCCACCAGCGGCATACGATACGCGTTCGACTTGTATTTCCCAGCAGAAGGCATTGTTGCTACCGGAACGGGATCCGATCGCCGTCAACAGACACCTCCACTCCTGACCAACAAGTCGGCTATTTCACGCGTGTTTATTGGTGTACGGGACTCGCTTCCCGCTTTATACCAACAGCGATGGGGTAATCCGCTGGAAGATGTGAGAACGAATCTTCGCCCGGTGCCGTGGCTGGGTTTGGAAGCGGTTCGTTTTGTAGAGGATCGTGAGACGGGTTGGTAAGAGAATGGAAGGCCGACGGAATGTGCTAATGATTTTGAGACAGGTCGGGGGCGGAAATGAGTGTACGGGTTTGCAGCGTCACCGCTGGCGGAGAACAGTCGGCAACACTTTGGACAGCACCTATCCCCTGAGCAAAGTTTACCCTGAGCGCAGTCGAAGGGACGCCGGGAACCGCTCGCAGCAGGTGAAGCAGGGAAGCACGCTGCTGGCCAGTTACACCTATGACGCGGACGGCAACCGGGTCAAGACGGTGCTGGGAGCAGCACGACGGGAACCGGGTGAAGAGCGTGCTGAACGGGGAGACGGTCACCACGATTGGCAACCTGTACGAGAAGAAGGTGGTTGGCAGTGCGACGACGCACACGAAATACTACTATTTCAACGGTCAGCGGGTGGCGGTGCGCGTGGCGGGGGTGTTGTACTGGCTGTTGCGCGATCACCTGGGCAGCACGACGGTGACGGCCAATGGCGCCAGCGGTGTGCGCGAGGCGGAGTTGTGGTACAAGCCGTGGGGTGAGAATCGCGGGGCGACCGATGAAGCGACGCCGACGAAGCGCCGCTTCACCGGGCAGGTGCTGGACAACGTGGCGGGCGGGTTGTATTTTTACAACGCGAGATACTACGACCCGACGCTGGCGCGGTTCATCAGCGCGGATACGCTGATCCCCCAGCCTCAAAATCCGCAAAATCTGAATCGTTACAGCTACGTCGGGAACCGACCTCTCAGGTTCACAGATCCGACAGGACATTGCATTGATGGCATCTCGACGATAGCATGCGTAGCAGTGGCGGGTTTCATCGCCGGTGGCGTTGTCGACTTGGGCAAACAATTGATCGTGGATCGAAAGGACATTCGGGATGTCAACTGGGCTGAAGTAGGGGGAGCGGCTGTTGGGGGTCTTGTGGCGGGCGCAACATTGGGCTTGGCTCCAGCAGGTGCTTCTCTGCTTGGAGTTGCGGCATTCGGTGGCGTTGGCAGCGCTGCCGGAGGTCAAGTTCAAGCACTCACTCAAGCTGGCATTGAGCAGCTTATGGGCAAGAATCCACAAAAATCGGTCATGGAGCAAGCACGGCAGCTTGGACTATTTGATACTGGGGCCATAGCAGCAGATATGACTGCAGGTGTGGTTATGGGCGGCTTAGGTGGCAAGTTCGCAGGATGGCTACGTGCCAAGCTCCCTTTGCCAGGGTCAGCAAGTGCGATAACGCTCCGAAGCGACATGCCTATGGCTCGTTGGCAGTTGCGCCTTGATCAACCCGGTATATGGACCGTCAAGATGGAAGGGCGAGTTCTCAATATAGACGCGGATGTCTTTGAGAAAATCGTACGCAGTATTGCAATAGGCGGCTATGATGCCGCAGAACAGATCTTGCAGGAGGCGATACAGCAAGGCTTGGTGGATGTGGTTGAGGAGACTGCCCAACCATGAGGGATCATATCTGGCGGTCTATGATGGTCATTTGTCTAGTACAAGGATTCGCGACTGCTTTGAGTCCTTATGCAGGTATGGTGGCGGGATTGTTCGTAGCGATTTACTTGGCGAGTCGCTTTTGGTTTATTGATCATCCCGTGATCTTGATGTACGATTTAGTGTTCTATGTCGTATTATTGGTGGTAGCTTTCCTGGGAGCGGTAGTATATACTGGAATTTGCTATGCCTTGCCATTCACTGGTGTTACCACACGGACTTGTCAGTCCCTAGATTTCACGCATGCACTATGCTTGCATGCCTGGATACTAGGTCTCATCGGAGGGCTCCTATGGCTCTCGCTTCGCACCTGGGTCTGGTGGAAACTCAGACATCGCTAAATAATTGCACCCCCACTGTGCCGATGAAGCCTGAGATACTTCCGTGGCCGAATCTAATGTGCAGTCCAGGCAGGGTGAATGCCACGGCGAGTAAGTCCAGTGTGGGGAGTTATGTGTACGGTGCGTCGTCGCCGGGGAATTGCCAGGCGGGGACACAGACGACGAAGCCACATGCGGTGCAGCAGGCTGGGAGCAACGTCTACAGCTATGACTGCAACGGCAACATGACCGGGCGCACGGTGGGCGGCGTGGCCTACACGCTGGTCTACGATGCGGAGAACCGCGTGCAGCAGGTGAAGCAGGGGAGCACGGTGCTGGCCAGCTACACCTACGACGCGGACGGCAATCGGGTGAAGGCGGTGATTGGCAGCGACACGACGGGCGGATTCTTGCCACGAATGCCACGAATTGACACGAAGGCAGAAGCTCGATTCGTGCAAATTAGTGAAATTCGTGGCAGAGAAAGCGGGGCGGATTTTCGGCCACGAATTGCACGAATTGACACGAAGGCAGAAGCTCGATTCGTGCAAATTGGTGAAATTCGTGGCAGAGAAAGCTGGGCGAATTCTTGCCACGAATTGCACGAATTGACACGAAAAGGCCCTGGAATTCGTGAAGATTAGTGAAATTCGTGGCAGAGAAAACTGAGCGGATTCTTGCCACGAAAAGCCCGTTCATGCCGTGGCAGGCTCATCTTCTTCCTCGCCGCCAAAGGCCAGATCGAGGGCTTGGCTGGTGACGATGGCGTAGGTGCGCGTGAGCGTGGCGCTCACCTCGGTGGCGTCCTGGCCCAACGGTGGCGCGCCCAGGCGTTTGAGCAGCACAGCGCCGACTTCAGGCGCAGCAATACTCACGGTGAAATGCTCCAACGGCGCACCCTCTTGCCAAAACGTTGGAATGAGTTCCTCCAGTGGGCGCCCGTCGGTCAGTTTTTCGGCCGCGGCGCCAATCGCGGCCGCAGCGCCATGTCCTTGTCGCTCGGCGCCATATCCTTGTCTCCCGGCGCGCAGCGCACCCAGGATCTCTTCGCGCGTGCGTCCGCGCAGGCGAAAGATGAGGAAGGGGTCCTGGTCGAAACGCTCACCGAGCAGATAGAAGACCGCAGCCAGATGTTTGCACGGGTTGGCCGCATCAGGGCAGGAGCACTTGGTGGTCAGGTCCTGCTGGGTTTGGGGAAAGAGGGAGACCCTTGGCCGCGTCGAAGGCGGTCTCGACATCGGGCGGCATCTCGCCGTTGAGCAGGCTGGCCGTAAAGATGGCCTGTGCGGCCAGCGCCGTCAGCACGCGCTCCCACTCCTGGTTTGTCAACTGCCCAATGTTGATGGTGATCTTATACGGAGTTGGTCTGGAGCCTTGCACACGGGCGCTCACCTTGCCCGGCTCGATATTGATCTCCAGAACTTGCCCCTTGCGCGCATAGGCGCGGCCGCGCGCCAGGCGGCCGCTGTCCACCAGGCGCTCCAGGGCAGCAATCCAGCGATCGGCCCACCAACTCTTGGCAAACGCGCCCGTTTGATGCTCAGCGCGGATGCCGTCAGCCCGTAATGGCCGCGACGGCGCAAAGTAGTGATCGTTGTCCTCGCGGTAGGACGCGCGGCGTGGACTCATACCCCCTCCTCGGTCGCCACGGCATCCTGCCGCAGCACGAGCAGATCGCGCAACTGCGCCGTGGAAAGCTCTGTCAACCACGATTCGCCCGCCCACGATGCTGTTGGCCAGCTCTTTCTTGCTCTCGATCAGCTGGTCAATTTTCTCTTCCAGGGTGCCCGCGCAGATGAATTTGTGTACCTGCACGTTGCGCTGTTGCCCGATGCGGAACGCGCGATCGGTGGCCTGATTCTCCACGGCCGGATTCCACCAACGGTCGAAGTGAAAGACATGGTTGGCCTGCGTCAGGTTCAAACCCACACCGCCGGCCTTGAGCGAAAGCATGAACAGGCGCGGGCCGTTGCCGCTTTGAAACAGCTTCACCATCTCATCGCGCTGGCGCTGGCACGCCGCCGTGCAAAAACAACGGCTCTTCGCCAAAGGATGCGGTCAGGTGCTGCACCAGCATCTCGCCCCATCTCGAAGAATTGGCTGAAGATCAGCGCGCTGTCATTGACCGACAGCACCTCTTCCAACATCTCAGACAGACGGTTGAGCTTGCCGGAACGGCCGGCCAAATCGCTGGTCGTGCGGTTGCCCAGGAAGTGCGCGGGATGGTTGCAGACCTGCTTCAGCTTCATGAGCGTAGACAAAACCAGGCCGCGACGCTGCATCCTCCGACTCCTCAATCTGCCGCAGCGAATCTTGCACCACCGCTTCGTACAAGGTCGCCTGCTCCGCGGTCAGGTTGCAGAAGACCTTCATCTCGTTCTTCTCAGGCAAGTCCTGAATGATAGTTGGGTCGGATTTCAGCCGGCGCAGCAGCAGCGGCTGCACCAGGGTCTTGAGTTGCGCGGCCGGTTCGGGCTGGTGATAGCGTTCGATAGGCAACGTAAACTTACTGCGGAAGGATTGCTGCGACCCCAGGTAGCCCGGGTTGAGGAATTCCATGATGGACCACAGATCGGTCAGGCGGTTTTCGACCGGTGTGCCGGTCAGCGCCAGGCGATGACGCGCGGCCAGGCCACGCGCGGCCTGCGCCTGTTTGGTCGTAGGATTCTTGATATTCTGCGCCTCGTCCAGGATGACATCGCCCCAGGCCACCTGCCCCAACAGCTCGCGATCGCGCGCGAGCAGGCTGTAGCTGCTGACGACCACGTCGGTCTGCTGGCTGGCCGTCACGAACTCCTCGCCGCCCAAGCGGTTGGCGCCCTGGTGTACCAGCACGCGCAGCGAGGGCGCAAAGCGCTGAATCTCGCGCTCCCAGTTGCCAAGCACCGACGTGGGGCAGATCAACAGCACCGGGTCAGGCTGCGGGTTCTGTTCACGCCCGTGCAAGACCATGCCGATGGTCTGGATGGTGTTATGGCACACGATGCCGTTGGCGACGAAGTTGTGGCGCCCGGCGATCTCCAGGTCATAGACCCAACCGGTGTACGGCACGGGTTCGATGGCCGTGATGGCGCTGAAGACGGTGACTTGCCCAGGCTCGCCCCCGGCCGGCGGCGTGACACACACGGCATCACCGATTTGCAGATCGTTGGTCCAGCCGGCCGGCGTGAGTAGGCAATGGCGGCGGGTGATGGTTACGCGGCAACCGTTGGCCAGGGTAATGGTGCGCAGGACTCTTGCACCTGCTGCCGATAGAGGCGCTGCACCGGCGGCCACCAGGCGTCCATCGGCCTCTTGCCGGGCCTGGGCGTGCAGCGACGCCTTGGCTGCGCCCAGAAGCCTTCCCCATCGAAATACGCCTCCCCGGCGTAGGTGTCCCAAAGAGTCTCGGCCGCCAGCGGCGCACCGTTGACCGTGACGAGCGTCTCTGCGCTCAGGCATTTACCCAGACCCATGTCATCGGCCAGGCAGCCGCCGAGACCCACGCGACGCAAGAAAACCAACCAGGCCAGCCCGCGCTCCTGATACGGACGCAAGGCGCCAACGAAGCCGGACGGCGCCGGCAGTGGCTGCAGTTGATCGTGGTGGCTGAGGTTCTGAAAGAGGTCCTGCAGCCAGGCGTCGAGGGCGACATGGGTGACGGGTAGGCCGTCCACCGCGCCCTGCTCGCCATCGCCCAGTGCAAGGTGCATGGCATCCAGGAGGCCCAGCTCGCCCTGGGCGCGACGCTTTTCCCAGAAGCGGATGGCGGCCTCCACCTGTTCGGGCCGAAATTCAACCCATTGCCCGCGAATGTTGACCAGCGGGCTTTTCAATGCAGCCAGGCGCTCGAACTCCTCTTGCGTCAGCGGGTCTTCGCCCAGGGCCAGTTGCCAGTCATACTCCACCACTTTGGCAAACGACAACAGCCCGCTGGCCTCGCTGGCCGTCTGTTTCTGCTTGAGCTTCAGGCGCACGCCCAACGCGGCCGCGCTTTTTGCCACCAGGGCGGGGTCAGGATACCAAAGCCGCTCTGTTCGAGCAGCGGGGCCGCCTCACGCAGAAAGGTGTAGGCTTCGGGCGTGGTCAGGGCGACGCTACTCGGACACGCCGCGCGCAGGGTCTGTTCGAGCGGGGCAAACAAGCGCGCAGCCTTAGCCAGACCGCTGAGCAAACGCTCTTGCGGCTGCAGCAGGCGGCGATTGAGCAAGGTCAACGTGCTGCTGGCCTCTTGCCACACCTGTTCGGCCGGCACCAACAGGCTTGGATCATCGGTGGCCTGCAGCAGGTAATGCACGACCCAACTACGTTCGCCAGGGGAAGCCGCGGCCGGCGGGGTGGCGAGTTGGAAAGAGACGCGAAAGCCGGCCGTGGTGGCCTGCTGCAAATCCTCCAGCCAGCGATTGATCTGCCCAACCAGGCCGCTGAGTTGAAAGCTGGCGCCGCTCACCTGTGGCTGAGGGCTGAACAGGGCGTCAATCCACGACCGCACCGCGCCGGGCGCCAAGCGGCGGGGCAGCGCGCGTTGCACGGGGCCGGCCCAGGCGCGCACCTGTTGATCCACCCACGTCGTCAGCGCGGCGGTGAGCAGGGTCAGCGGGCCGATGGGGTGCCAGGCGGCGTTGGCCGGCCGCAGGCTGCGACAGGCCGGCGGCATCGCGTTCAGCAGCCATTGGAAACGCGCCTGCTCATCGGCATCCACCCAGGTCGGTTGCCAGCGCGCAACGACGGTTTTGCCCGCTTCCTCCAGGGTGGGGATATAGCGCTGGCGGGCCAGGAGTTCCAGGGCAAAGCGCGCCGCCGCAATCCAGAAGCGCAGGTCGGCGCCCAGGGTGACGCCGGGCGCGGCTGCAGTGGGCCAGGTGACCAGGGCACTCAAGGCGGCCGGCGCGGTGAGCGCCAAGCCATCAATCGCCCAATCGGCCAGGGTCGGTTGCGCGTCGCCCTGCGCGCTCAAGGGCCTGGCCGTCAGCGGCTGTCCATCGTCGGTGGGCAGGCGGGCCAGGGCGCTGCTTTTGGTCACACCGCTGCCCGTGCTGAGCCGCGCCGCGGTCAACAGGCTGGATGTGGGCGCCTGGGCCGGATGCCCGGCCGGCTTGCGTGGGGCCGCGCGGCGGCGCCCCTTACGCCCCTCAGCGTCGGCCGCAACCTCGCCCCAGATGAAAAATGTCTCGACCGTCTCGGCGGCCAACCAGGATGCATGTAAAATGAGCATTGATGTGACTCAATCCAAACTGAGTGGCTTACAGCAAGCGCGCCAGGGCCGCCTTGTCCACTTTGCCCGCAGCGGTCAGCGGCAGGCTGTCACTGATCCGAAACTCGGCCGGCGTCTTGTAGCGCGCCAGACCATGCCGGCAATGGGCGCGCAACTCTTGCACGGTCAACGGCATGTTGGGATGCGGCAACACAAAGGCCACGCCAACCTCACCCATGACCGGGTCCGGCTTGCCCAGGCACGCGCAGCAGGCGACCTTGGGATGCTCCGCCAGGTAGGCTTCGATCTCCGCCGGATAGACGTTGAAGCCGCCGGTGATGAACATCTCTTTGCTCCGCCCCACGACCGTCAGGTAGCCTTGCTCATCCAGGCGGCCGATGTCGCCCGTGTAGAGCCAGCCCTCGGCGTCGAGCGCGGTATCGTTGTCCAGCGGAGTTTGCACATAACCCTTCATCACGCAGGGTCCGCGTACGGCGATCTCGCCGATCTGGCCTGGCGGCAGCGTTTGGTGGGCGCTGTCCACGATGCGTACGTCGAACTCAGACGCAGCGCGGCCAGCCGTGCGCACCAGCGTATCGGCGTTGTCGGTGGGGCGGGTGTAAGTCACCATGCCGGCGGATTCGGTCAAGCCATAGCCATGCACGGCAAAAGGCGCCAGGGATGCAATGCGCCGCATGGCGGTCGGAGTGGTGGGCGCGCCCGCGACGATGGTCATGCGCAGGGAGGACAGGTCGAAATCGGCGAAATGGGGCAGCAGGAACTCCATGATCCACATCGTCGGCACCTGGCCCAGGATCGTGACCCGCTCCTGGGCCACCAGGGTGAGGGTGTCAACGGGGTGAAAGCGCTCCAGCATGATGAGGGCAGCGCCGCTGAACATGGCGCCCACGGTGATGAGCACCGCGCCGCTGACATGATTCATGGGCAGGTGCAGGATGATGCGGTCAGTGCTGCGGAAGCCGAGGTGACGGACCTGCGCGCTGATGTTGCTGATGATGTTGGCATGGCTGAGCCGCGCGCCTTTGGGTGCGCCGGTGGTGCCGCCGGTGAAAACGATCAAGGCATCATCGTCGGCTTGCAGCTGCGCCTGCCGCGCGGTCAGGGCGGCGCTCAACCCGGGTTGAGCCTGGGCGGTCATGAGATCGGTCAACAGATGGGCGCCATCGGTCATGCCATCCGCATGAGCCATGGCATCGCCGATGATGACCAGGTGACGCACGCTGGTCAGGGTGGACAGGAAGGGCTGCAAGCGGGCGGCCGCATCGGCCTGCAGCACCAGGAGCACCGGTCGCGCCAGCGGGGCCAGGCGGCTGACCTCCAGGGGCGTGTACTGGCTGTTGAAGCCGGCCAGGACCGCGCCGCAGCGCATGGCCGCCAGGTAGGTAATGATGTATTCGGGCCGCGTGGTACACTGCAGGCCGATGCAATCGCCGTGTTCGATGCCCAGGGCCATGAACGCGGCGGCCAGCCGATCAACCTGCTGCGCCAGCATCCGCCAGGTAAGCCGCATGTCCTGAAAAACAATCGCTTCTCGGTCGGGCCACCGGTCGGCCGCGGCGTCGAGAAGGGCGCTCAGGTGGGTAGCTGCTGGATGCGTCATTCCTGCTCCAGTTTACCCGCAATTCTACCATGACGGAGCCGTTTTTGCTAATGCATGAATTCTTGGATCGTCACCATCCAAAGCGTTCTTCGCGCCAGGGGTCGCCTTCCATGTGATAGCCGTTCTGCTCCCAGAAGCCGGGGCGGTCGCCGGCCATGAACTCCAGGCCGCGCAGCCACTTGGCGCTCTTCCAAAAGTATTTGGTGGGCGCCAGCATGCGCAGCGGATAGCCATGCTCCGGCGTCAGCGGTTTGCCGTCATATTCGAAGGCCAGCATGGCGTCCGGGTCTGCCGCCAGGATTTCCAGGCTGATGTTGGTGGTGAAGCCATTCTCGCCGTGCTCCATCAGGTGGGTAGCTTCGGGCTTGACCTGCACCAGTTTCAGCACCTCACTCCAGGGCACGCCGGTCCAGGTCGTGTCCAGCTTGCTCCAGCGCGTCACGCAATGGATATCGGCCGTGATCGTCTTGCGCGGCAGCGCCATCAACTGATCCCACGTCAGGCGCAGCGGTTCCGCGACCAGGCCGAAGATGCGGAAGTCCCATTTGGACAAATCCCGGTAGGCCGGCACGCTGCCGTAGTGCAGCACCGGGAAGCGCTCGGACAACACCTGTCCCGGCGGTACGCGCTGGTTGGCCGATCGCGTCGGCACATTGGCTTTCTTCAGGCGCTCCACTTTCTTCGATGGATTATCGAACCACATAGACTGTCTCCCATCAGTAATCCAGGATGACCGGATTGCCCATCTTGCAGGCATCCATCGGCATAGTCCTGGTTGGCGCACGTTTATTACAGGCCAATACAGGCTATGACTGTGCCGAGGCGTACTCAGTCACTGTGTGGCTACTCAGCCTGCCAGGAATGCGGACAGGATTGTCAG
>NZ_JADIZS010000008.1:0-24297 GCF_016704685.1 Candidatus Amarolinea dominans | reverse complement strand
CGCTGTTGGTCTTCGTGTTAGCCTGGGTCGCCGCAACGGCGCGAAATGGCACGTGGCTGTTGCGAGCCCAGGGGTCGTCATCCCTTTGCGAGGCTGTTTTGAGCTCCAATTCATCGGTTTCTTCTTCAACAACTTCCTGCCCTCAGCCAACCCTCGGCGGTGAAGGTCATGGCGGTATGGGTTAGCCCGTCTCACTGGCCGTCTGGCTGACGCGGCGATCTCCGTGCGGAGTGGACCGCATCGTGGGTTTCCCCTGGCCCATATGAGTTCAGCTGCCATCGCCTGCATCATTGCTGTTAACCTGGTCGGGCGCTAGATCGCGCCAGATGGAAGGGGTAGCCTTCCTGGCGGCGTTAGTTCGTCGGCTGAAACACGATGCCGCTCAGCCCGCGGTTGCGCGCATCATCACGCCGCTTTGGGCTGGCGCCTTCGTAAGCCATTAGTGCGGACATGGGCTCATTGCTTCGTAGGCCTTGGACGCTTACCGCTTCCGCTTGCGGGCCGTGGGGATCGCGCGTGGGATTGGCCGTCCTCGGCCTTGTACGGCACTGGTCAACCGGCTCGTCTCGCAGGCCAGGCTTGGGTGGCCAGATGCCGCTGCTTGCCATCTTCTTTTGTTCAACCTGTTGGATCGCTTTGGTCATGACGCTCCCGGGATCTCCATCGGCGGTCTCGGCGTCAGCCAGGCGGCCTATCCCTTCTTCTATGTCCCGGATAGGGTGAGCGCCACACGTTGGCTGTCTCGCTGCTCATGCAATTGACGCAGCTTTGTCGCCAGCCTGCCCGGTGGTCTCTTCTGTTACGCACCCGGCGCGCACAAGAGCCTCTGGGCTCTTCTCTGTATCGGGAATTTAGCGACGTGTATGGAAGAAAGAGGATTACAGAGAATGACTTCACGATTCTATTTTGTCTCCCAGGAACTGAGTTACGAGCCCCAGGGCATCATGTCACCGGCGGTGCT
Organism: Candidatus Amarolinea dominans; assembly: GCF_016704685.1. Lineage (NCBI taxonomy): Bacteria > Bacillati > Chloroflexota > Caldilineae > Caldilineales > Candidatus Amarolineaceae > Candidatus Amarolinea > Candidatus Amarolinea dominans. The sequence goes on along the minus strand of NZ_JADIZS010000008.1, from coordinate 23,336 downwards.
GGAAGCAGGCTGGGCATGAGGTGGCGCTCACCGTGGCGACCGAGGAAGACCCGGTGGCGCGGGCCGTCAGCTACCAGCCCGATATCCTGGCCTACAGCGATGACCGGCTCGCAGGCGGGGTATCTGGCGTTGAATCCAGCAGTTGGGCGCCGCGCTCGCCCCGATCCGCAGCGCCGCGGGCAAGCAGCCGATCTTCTCGGCTTTCGGGGGTCCGCACCACCTTCTTCTCCCAGATGATCGAAGAGCCGGGGTGGATGGCGCTCTGCCGCGCGAGGGTGAGGGCGTTGCTCGATCTGGCTGACTGCCTGGCCCAGGGCGTTCCGGCCTCGAGATGTCGAACTGGTGGTTCTAGCTTTGGACGGGCATATCGTCAAATCGCCGGTGCGGCCGTTGGTGCGAGGAGCTTTGACCCTGCCCACCCCGATCGCGCCCTGGTTTATGATCGCCATCCCCGCTTCGCAAAGCGCCATCAAGCACTTCATCACCGCGCGGTTGCCCGTTCAACTGTAGCTATTGTTTCAACCACGCGCCCACGAACTGGTATCCGGTGAGCGCCGCACTACCGCCGCACGGTAGATGATGATCGGAGGAGGTGCAGACGTGCCCGGTGGCCGCTGGAACATGTGGTGTTCGTGGATGATCTCTTCATCGTGGACAAAGTCTGGCCTGGCGAGTTGGCTGAAAATGGTCGCGGCTGGCGTCGGCCTGCCCTTTTTCTGCAACGTGCAGGCCAGCCCTGGTGGTCAAACAGCCCGAACTGCTGACCTTGCTCAGGCAGGCCGGGTTTGCTGCCATACCGTGAGCATGGGCATCGAGTCGGCCGACGACCGCATCCGCACTGAACTGCTCCACCGGCGGATGACCCGCGAGGAGATCGTGACCGCCGGCCGCCTGGTGTGCGAGACCGGAATGCACGTCACCGCCACCAATATCCTGGGGCTACCCACCAGCACGCTCGAAGATGACTTGCGACGATGCACCTCAACAGAGAGGCGCAGATCAGCCACGCCCACGGTTTCTTCCAGCCCTATCCGGGCACGGAACTGGGTAAATTTGCCTCGCGATAAGGGGGCTGGGTGCCCGGCACGCTGGATGATTTTAGCGAGGTCGCCTGGGAACGCTCCATCCTGACCTTCGAGAGCAAGGAGGCCAAGATGCCGTGAGCACTTGCAGCGGTTGTTCGGCATCGGCGTCGAATGGCCGCGGCTGGAGCCGCTCATCCGCTTTGGCTCATCAATCTGCCGCACAACCTCGTGACCGATACCCTCTTCTGGTGGGGCCACAAGCTGCATAAGGGCTACGCGATCTACCGCCCGTGCATCCGATCAGAATGCACCTGACCGAGTTGTTCAAGCTGACCAGGCACTATATTCGACTGGTGAGGCTAGGGTAACCGCTCAGACAGGCAGTGAGAATGGTCTCGATAGCGGCCGGAGGGGCCGCCTGAGCAGTTACGACCAGTCCATATTTATGGTACAATTGCGCCGTTGTTCTGTGCTTTTTTGTATCCACGTGAGGTGAGCGATGTCATTCCCGTCTGGCGGATCGTGGTTGCTGGTTGCGCGGCGACGCTATTTCGTCGGTCGCATAGCCGAGCGCGAGGCTTTTCCGGACGGCATTGGCCGCGGCTGACTTCGCCGTTCCTCGTGCTGTATGTCTTGGGGTCGGGTGGCATGGGCAAGTCCCTCGCTCCTGCGCGAGTTCAGCAGCATCGCCACGGAGACCCAGGGCCCCAGCCTACCTGACGCACGCAACTTTGAGCCAGCGCCGGAAGCGTTTCTGAACGCGCCAGCAGGGCGACTCTGCCCATCATGCTCAAACGAGACATCGGCGCCCTTTCCGACTGTTGGCGGGGGCGACAGGTGATCCTGGTAGACACTCTGCGAGCTGGCTGGCGCCTCTGGACAACTGGTTGCGCGAGGTGTTCCTGCCCCAACCGCCGGAGAACGTGCTGGTCGTGCTGGCCGGCCGCAACCCGCCTGCCTGGCCTGGCGAGCCGATCCAGGCTGGCAGACGTTGCTGCGGGTCTTGCCCTGCGCAATCTCAGCCCGAAGAGAGCCGCGCGTATCTGCGGCAACGCAACGTCCCCGAAGATCAATGTCAGGCCGTCCTGACCTTCACCCACGGGACATCCCCTGGCCCTGTCATTGGTGGCAGAAACGTTCGCCCAGCGCCCGGCGGTCATCTTTCAGCCGGAAGCTGCGCCCGACATCATCAAGACCCTGTTGGAACAGTTCGTGCAGAAAGTGCCCGGCCCTGCCCATCGCGCCGTAAGCCCGCGTTGGTGCGGCTGATCAGCGAGCCGCTGCTGGCAGAGATGCTGGCCCCGCCCGATCCCCACGAGTTGTTCGATTGGTTGGGCGGCCTGTCATTCATCGAGTCGGGGCCGCTGGGCCTCTTTTCCGCACGATCTGGCCCGCGAGGCGCTGGTGACCGACCTGCGCTGGCGGCATCCCGATTGGTACAAAGAACTGCACCGGCGAGCGCAGCTTCTACGTTGGTCGGCTGGGCGCTGAGCAGCGCGACAGGCAGCAGCGGTTGTTGTTCGATCTCGTCTTTCTGCATCGTGAAAAATCCGGCCGTCCGGCCCTTCTTCGAGTGGGCCGAAGGGGGCAGCATCCTGCCGGATGCCGCGCGCAGCCGATTGGCCGGCGCTGGCCGCGATGGTCAGCAAACATGAGGGCGCGGACTCGGCGCGTTTGGCCACTCATTGGCTGGCGCGGCAGCCCGAGAGCTTCCTGGTATTTCGTGACGCGCATCAGGCGCCGATCGGTTTCATGGCGATGATCGCTGGAGCGCGCCGCTCCCCAGATCTCCAGGCCGATCCTGCGGCGCAGGCGGCGTGGACTTACCTGAACAGACACGCGGCGCTGCGGCCCGGCGAAAGGGCCACCCATTTCCGTTTCTGATGGGCGAAGAGACCTCATCAGGCGGTCTCACCTGTGCAAAGCCTGGTTTTCATCCAGGCGGTCAGCCACCACTCCACCACGCCCGGCCCGCTTCACCTTCTTTCCCTGCGCGCAGGCTGATTTCTGGGAGATGGTGTTGGCCTCTGGCGCCGACCTGACCCGGCTGCCCGAGGCGGGTTTGTCATGGGGGAGCGGGCTTACGGTGCGTATGGGCACGATTGGCGGGCGAGCCGCCGGCCGCCTGGCTGATGTTGCTGGGTGAGCGGAAGTGGGCGCGCCTGCGACGGCCGTTGCAGCGGCGAAATTCGCTGAGCAGATCGTCGTGCTCAGCCAGTCCGATTTCGCCGTCGCGGTGCGGGATGCCTTGCGCGATTTCGTGCGGCCCGGACGTGTTGCGCGGAACCCGCTGATGCGCTCGCGGCTGGTGCTCGACGCGGTCCGCCATGCTGCGCCGGCCGACCGGGCAGTGGCTTTGCAGGCGCTCATCAAGGAGGCCGCTGACGCGCCGCAGGCCTCACCCCGGATCCAAACTCCACCGGGCGCTGCATCACACCCATTTTCAACCCGCGCCGACCCAGGAACGCGCGGCCGAATTGCTGGATTTACCCTTCAGCACCTTATCGCCGCCACCTGATGGCCGGCATCGCCCAGGTGACGGCGGTGTTGTGGGCAACGGGAAGTGGGCGGTGAAAGGACAAAGGAGGATCTGATGCCGGATCAGGACGACCGCCATGAAACGCTTGCGCGCCTGGCCGCGCACTGACCGACGCCTGGAATTCGCACGATCCCCAGCGTGGGCGGCGCTTTGCGCGGCGGATTACGAGGGGAGAACATCGGTGAAGCCGCGCCGCACCGCGGGCCGGAGGGGATGGCCGCCCGGTGGCGGCCTACCTGGCGGCGTTCCCCGACATCCATTTCACGGTGGAGGATGCGGTCATTCAGGCGAGCGCGCCGTCCAGGTATGGCGGGCGCACGCCACCCATAGCGGCCCGTTGATGAACATCCCCAGCACGGGACGGCGCATCACCGTGCGCGCCTCACTCCTGACGTTCCGAACGGGCAAGTTTGCGAGCGACCTACATCTGGGATGTGGCCGGGCTGCTGCGAGAGATCGGACTGTTGCCGGAACTCTAACCCCCTGTTCAGAAGGCCCCCTTGCAAAAGTGCGGTTGCCGTTGATGGCAGCCGCACTTTTGTTTCCCCATTCGGCGGCCGGCCGGGGCGCGCAAATGAGCGCCAAGTGAACAAAAAATGATCTGGTGAATGAGCAACGTTCGGGCGTATATTCGGATCATCAGGGCCGCACGTGGTCCGATCATACGACTCAGGAGGCACAACCATGTCAGTTCAGTCAAACGAGACCCTCGCCCGCCGCTATCTGGCGGATTTTTGGAATCGCGGGGACGCGACGGCGGTCGCTGAGATCGTCGCCGCAGATGCAGTCGGCCATGTGGCCGGGCAGCAGATCACCGCCGGGCCGCAGACGCTGCTCGCCCGCCGGGCTGGCCTGCTGGGCATCTACGCTAACCCGATTTTCACCCTGGAAGATGCCATCGCGGCCGGCGACAAGGTTGTGATCCGCTGGACCTTCCGCGGCCAACACACCGGCGCGGGCGCGGGCGTTGCGCCGACGGGCAAGGAGATCGTCGCCACCGGCATCAACATCTTCCGCATCGCGGGCGGCAAGATCGCCGAGCTGTGGGTGGAGAGCGACGATCTGGGCGAGCTGCGCCAGCTCGGCGTGCTCCCTGCGGGAAGTTGAGGCGCGCTTCGACGAGCAGCGTCATGTCTACGTTCAACGATACGCCAGCAGGCCACAGCTCGTCGGAGCAACTGATCACCGACCTGATTGCGGCCTGGAACACGCATGACCTGGATCGGGCCACGGCCTTCTTCGCGGCCGAGTATGAGGGGAACGACGTGGCTCAGGTCGGGCCGCAACACGGTCCCGCGGCCATCCGCCGGGCGCTGGCGGGTTACTTCCAGGCGATCCCCGATGTGACCTTCACGCTGAGTGACCTGATCGTCGCGGGGGAACGCGCCGTGGCGCTCTGGACTGCGCGAGGAACCCATCTGGGCACGCTGATGAACATCCCGGCCAGCGGCCGCCACGTGACGGTGCGCGGGGTCTCAACCTTCACCCTGCAAGAGGGCCAGATCACAAAAGCGGACTTCATCTGGGATGTGGCAGGCCTGCTGCGGGCCATCGGCCTGCTGCCAGAGCTGTGAAGTGAGCAAAAAGTGAGCAGCTTTCGGTCTGGAGATTGAATGCCGGAAGCAGTAGACTCAAGATGTCTGAGCGATCGGCCAGCACATCAGTGACCGTTACCGATCCACCAAGTTACCAAGTTACCAAGTTACCAATTCAGGAGGCATTCCATGTCCAACAAATCCGTCTCGCTCAAGTTCTTCGAAACGTATGGCAATCAACACGATGTGGAGGGGTGTATGCCACTCTTCAGCGAGGATCTTGTCGTCTACACGACCAGTGCGCCAGGGCCGCTGGATCTCGCGGGCTACAAACAGCTCGGCTCTGCCTTTCTCGCCGGGTTTGCCGACCTTCACGAGACCGTCCTGGAGCAGTTCGAGGACGGCAATAAGGTCGTGAGTCGGGTGGCATGGAGCGGAACGCACACGGGGACGCTCAACGGCATTCCGCCCACGGGACGGTCCTTCCAAAACGAGTCCATCGTGATTGACACCGTGGTGAACGGAAAAATTGCGGAGCGCCGGGAAGTCAGCGACATGCTCGGCATGCTCCAGCAGCTCGGGCTCATCCCGGGGTAGCAGTCCGCGATGGTAGATGGTGCGCGGGGGTCTCAACTTTCTACCCTGTTGCAATCGATGGGCCAGATCACAAAAGCGGACTTCATCTGGGATGTGGCGGGCCTCCTGCGGGCAATCGGCCGACAATGGCTCTGACCATTTTGCCAATCTACCAATCTGTCAGCTACCAACTCTAGGAAAGGAGAACAATTCCTATGTCAACAGTCGAGACGAACGTGCAGGTCATTCAGAAGGTCTACGAAGCGTTTGGGCGCGGCGACGTTCCAGCCGTTCTCGCCTATGTCGACGAGAATGCCACCTGGATCAATCCGTATGGGCAAGGCCGTTTTCCCGGTCAATGGGGCAAACCCTGCCGAGGTCATGCGGAGATCGTGGAGTTCTTTAGGGCCCTCAATGAAGCCGTAGAGGTGCGCGGGTTCAATCCCTTCGAAATTGTCGCACAAGACAGCAAAGTGGTCGTGCTCATCAAGTGGAACGGCCTGGTCAGGCAGACCGGGAGACCCTTTGATGTCCTCTTGGTGCACATCTGGACGTTGCGCAACGAGAAAGTTGTCGACTACATCGGCCTTGACGACGCAACGGCCTATCCGTTCTGAGAGTTCGACTCATACTACTGGAGGCAAACGATGCGTGGCACACTGAATGATTTCCCGATTGACGTTGAGATCCCATCTGTGACGATCCGCCATGTCGAATGGGGTGGCATGATCATTGAACGTGGCGAGACACGGCAGGAGGCCGACCCAGGGCCGCTGTTCGCCGGCCTGCCGGACGACCGCTGCCAGTGTCCGCACTGGGGTTATGTCGTGAAGGGCCGCATGCGTTTTCGGTTTGCCGACCGGGAGGAGGTCTACAGCGCGGGCGATGCCTACTACGCGCCGCCGGGCCATCGGCCTGTCCTGGAGGCCGGCTGCGAGTATGTCGAGTTCAGCCCGATTGGGCCGTGGGCACAGACGATGGAGGTCGTTGGGCGCAACATGCAGGCCATGACCTCCAGAGGATAGCGAACTTCACCATTCAAGGAGACCCAACATGGAAAGCAAGAACATAAAGACCCTGCGCAACGCCCATCAGGCGTTCAGCGCCAAGAGGCTTGACCAGTCCCAGCAGACTGTGGCTGAGCGGGTACGCTTCACCGATCACGGCCGCGGCCAAGTTGTGAACAGCCGGGGCGAGTTCCGAGGCTGGATGGAGAGTCACTTCGCCATGTCATCGGACATGCGCATCGTTGACGCCCGCTACATTGACGCCGGCGACTACGTCATCGCCCAGTTCCGCGCGGTCGGCATCCAGGATGGCCCGCTGCTGGCGTTCCCAGCCAGCGGTAAGTCCTTCTCGCTGGACGTGTGCGAGGTGTGGCATTTCGACGCCGATGGCCTGACCGACGAGGGGCACAACTATTCGGACGGATTGGGGCTGCTGATGCAGTTGGGCCACCTGCCGGCGCCGCAACCCGCGTGACCCAGGAGAAAGGTATTCCATGAGCGACAATCTCGCAACCATCGGCGCGATCTACGAAGCATTCGGTAAGGGCGACATCCCGACCATCCTGGGCCACTTGGCCGACGATGTGCGCTGGGAGGAATGGGCCGACAATACCGCCCAGAAGGCGGGCGTCCCCTGGCTGCAAGCTCGGCACGACAAAGCCGGCGCGCTGGAGTTCTTCCAGGTCATGGGTAGCCTGCTTCAAGTCACCGAACTGCGCATCCTGTCGTTGATGGCGGGCGGCAATCAGGTGGCGGTTGAGTTTGTGATCGCCTGCGATGTGAGGGGAACCGACCGACGCTATCGCGACGAAGAGATCCACTTGTGGACGCTCAACGACGCGGGCAAGGTCGTCCGGATGCGGCACTATGCGGACACGGCCAAGCACATCGCGGCGGCCCAGGGCTGATCGGATAGCGGCTCGTGCAGGTAACTTTAACGTACGTAAGGACGAATACGATGATCCGGGCGAGTTGGATGGATGAGGCGACCCGGCATGACATCCGGAAGCGCAGCACGGCCAGGGAGCGAATCTGGGGCGCCTTGCGGATCGCCGCGATGGTTGCGATCGTTTCGCTGTGGGGAGTCCAGGTGGGGCCAACTTCGACTTCTGCCACCTCATCTGTTCGAGAGGATACACCTGCAATGGGCGACTCAGTACGAGCCATGTCTGCGCAAACCGTTCTCAAGCCGCAAGAGCCGCCGTTCGACCCGGAGCGCGTCGCCTATCTCGAGGCGGCCGGCTGGCGGGCATACTATGACCGCAATTGGCCGGCCGTTTTCGGGCTGATGGTGCAGATGAATCGCGAGCAGTTCCGCATGGCGCTGCCGACTGCGGTCGTGGCGGCCATTGACATCGTGCGGGCCAGCATCGCCTTTGCGCCGGTAGACAACGACGTGCCGGGGGCCACCGCGCACCTGCAGCGCTTCTACGAAAAGGCACGCCGTGCTCGTGGCCTGCAAGCCGACGCGCACACGCTGGCTGCTCTGGAGGTGGATTATTGGGTCGTCCACCGCCGGCTGGCGCTCGAACGCAAGCAAGCGCCGAACCACACAGGCGACATCGAACCGATGGTCGCGTCACTCGCCCGGCTGCACGCCGCGCTGTTCGACGCGCCGCCGGAGGCGATCCGCCGCTCGGCCGAGCAGCGAGCAGATGCGGCCGCAAGGGTGGACCGCATCACGGGCGGCTATTCGACCGACGTGGCCGAGGACTGGCGGCAGGTCGAGGCGCACCTCCGTGAGGCGTATGGCAGCCTGCGGTGACGCACCTGTCGTATGGGCATTCAATTGGGGATTGAGATGACCACAAAACGCGTCGAGACCGTCATCGTGGGCGGCGGGCAGGCCGGGCTGGCCACCAGCTATTGGCTCAAGCAGCACGGCCGCGAGCACATCGTCCTGGAGAAGGCCGACCGGTCCGGCCACGCCTGGCGCCAGCGTTGGGACAGCTTCACCCTGGTGACGCCCAACTGGACGTTCCGGCTGCCGGGCGCGGAGTATGCGGGCGATGATCGGGATGGGTTCATGCCACGCGATGAGATCGTAGCTGCCTTCGAACACTACGTGGCCGGCCACGCTCTGCCGGTGTCGTTTGGGGTGGACGTGACCGCGGTCGAGCCACTGACCGATCGTCCCGGCTATCGGGTGCGCACGACCGCAGGCGATTTCGCGGCGCAAAACGTGGTGATCGCCACTGGCCTCTTCCAGCGCGCCAAGATCCCCGCGTTTGCGGCCGAACTACCGACAGATGTGCTGCAACTGCACTCCGAGGGTTACCGCAACCCGACGAGCTTGCCGCCCGGCGCCGTACTCGTGGTCGGCAGCGGCCAGTCGGGCTGCCAGATCGCCGAGGAGCTGCACAAGGCCGGCCGGCGGGTCTTCCACAGCGTGGGCGGCGCCGGCCGTGCGCCGCGGTGCTATCGCGGCAAGGATACCTACGAGTGGCTGACCCTGGCTGGCTTCTTCGACCGCACGCCCGACATGCTCCCCTCGCCCCAAGCGCGGTTCGCAGCTAATCCGCACGTCTCCGGCGCGGGCGGCGGGCACGATCTCAACCTGCACCAGTTCGCCCGCGATGGCGTGACGCTGTTAGGCCACCTGACGGGCGCAAGCGATGGCCGGCTCGGCATGGCGCCCGATCTGCACGAATCCCTGGCCAAGTCTGACCAACTCGAAGCCCGCGTGCTCGGCCTGATTGACAGCTATATTGCCCGCAACGGGTTGGCTGCGCCGGAGGAACGACGGGTTGGGCTGCGAGACGGCTACGACCAGTCGATCATCACAGAACTGGACGTGCAAGAGGCTGGAATCACGACGGTGATCTGGGCGGCGGGCTACAACTTCGACTTCAGCCTGGTGAAGCTGCCCGTGACCGACGCTGATGGCTTTCCGCTGCAACAGCGCGGAGTCACAGCCTACTCCGGCCTCTATTTCGTCGGCATGCCCTGGCTGCACACGCAAAAATCCGGCCTGCTGTTGGGCGTGGGCGACGATGCCGCGTTCATCGCCGGGCATATCGCAGGGGGATGAGCAATCAGAATGAGCAATCAGAATGAGCAATCAGAATGAACAATCCATTAAGAACAGGAGAGTACACGATGTTACTGGTACGTGATGTCTTTCAGGCAAAGTATGGTCGGGGCGATGAACTGGTCGCCCTTTTCGGGGAGATCGCCGAGCATTGGCGGCATGGCCAGCACAGTATTGAGTTGCGCGGCAACCGCACTCTGACCGATGCGAGCGGCCCCTTCTTCACGGTCGTCACCGAAATCGAAGTGGCCGATTTCGCGGCGTGGCAGCAGTTCATCGCCGAGGAGTTCGCGATGCCGGAGTTCGGCGATTGGTTCGCCCGCATGATGCCGCTCGTTGAGTCGGGCCGGCGGGAGTTCTACAACATCGTGGCGTAGTTCCGTTTGCATCCCACAACCATGAGGTGCCCCTGCAGCCGGCCCCTGGGCGGCGCGCTCTGCCATCAGCAGCGGGACGAACAGAATCGCCGCAATCGCCAGGATGGCGGCCTGCCCCCTTCTGCGTGAAGGATCGGGCTAGCGGGGCGGGTTATTGTCTGTTATCCTCGATACTCCCAAACTTGCCTGAGTTTCCTGTCACGTATTCGTAGGCTTCCGGCGTCCGCCTCGGCATCGCCGTAAGGACCGCCCCTGCTATGAGATCGGCAACCTGCAACGGTTCGCTTCGGGAGCGCTTGACCAGGATGCGCTTGAAGCTACGCGGGATGCTTCTGGCCGTCATGAACCGGCGTAGCTCCGTCCGCTGTGTGGCGGCTGAGCCGAATTCGTCCAGAATCAAGGTTGCGCCTTCACGTTTGTCCTGGGGAATCAGCCGGATCAGCTCAGTCACGAAGTAGAGGTAGAAGTCCAGCCGGGCCGATATCTTACCTTGACAGTTGTCACGTGGCGCGTTACAATCCACGCATGATCAGAACGTTTGCCGTCGGTGATGCCTACGAAGTTGAGATTGCGGACTATCATTGAGGTGTAAGAACGATGGCAATCGCGAACACAGATCAACGGCAGACTCCACCCACGCATCCCGGCGAGATGCTGCGCGAGGATTTTATGCCAGACTACGGATTGACTGCCAGCGGACTGGCTGCGGCGTTAGGCGTATCGCGCCAGACCATTCACGAGCTGTTGCGCGAGGAGCGGGCGATCACGCCGTTGATGGCGCTGCGCCTGGCCCGCCTTTTCGGCAACTCCGCTGCGTTTTGGCTCAACGCCCAACAGGCCCGGGACCTCTGGGAGTTGGCGCGACGTAGCCAGGCGGACCTGATGCGCATCCAACCGTTAGCGGTTCCTGCCTAGCCAGCAACACCTCTGGGCGCACGCTGTGTACTCCCCCTGGCGCCGCTCTCGAAGAACTCCGCATGGAAATTCCTGGGATTTCCCAGCCGGAGCCTCCTATGCCCGCCGACTGGACGCAGTTCGCCGATCTGTTGACCGCCCTCCTCTACCGCATCAAGGACGCGGCCGAGACGACGATTTTGAGTTGTCGCGGCCGGTGTCCGAAGGATAGTATCCAATCGGATACAATGCTTGTTGATGAACACTTTCCTTCACTCTGAGGTCTATCTGCTTCTGTTGGGCGGCGATAAGTCGTTGCAGAAACGAGAGATCAGGCGCGCTATTCAACTGGCGCGAACTTTGGATAATCGGCAGTCTATGATGGAGTCGGCGCACTTGGTCATGCCCTGTCGCTGACGCAGCGCTTTGACGGCAACAACTGGGAATGGTAGAATGGAACCAGGATGAAGGCAACAAGCTATGAGCGGATCAAATATGAACAACTCCTCAGAGACCAATTGGGCGCTGGTTGACTCGTTGACAGATGAGATGATTGACCGGTCAGAGGTTCCGCTGCTGGACGAGTCGTTCTTCGCCAGAGCCGTCTGGCGGATGCCCGAAGGCCAGGTAGTGGTTGTTGTGCCTGTGGATCCGGATCTACTCGCTTGGTTTCAGGCGCAAGGCAGCGAGAAGAGCGCATGATCGCCGCGCTTCGCAGCTATGTGGAGGCGCTCAAGCATATTGCGCCCCACCCGGAACTCATGGCAGCCTAGCGTACTTGCATCAGATTGGCTACACTGGGGTGAGACGCAACTACAGATTTCGGTGGCGTTCGTGGTCACGGCGCCGTGTAGGAGGCGAGCAGCGCTGGCAGATGGTGCGACACCCCCCGGATGGCGACAGGCATGGCAGTCGCTGTGGAGCGCAAGGCTCAGCTCGACCAGCTCGGCGCCACCGCCAGACGAGGTGCTGGCCGAGTGCATCCACTTCTTCTCCGGTTACCGCGACACCGACCTGCCCCCATCCACGGCCGCCTCGAGGGACTCTGGGTGCCGGAAGAACAGACGTGGACATGAAACTCCACCGCGGCAAAGCATCGGCGCGCTCTATCCACGTTCCTCCGCTGCTTGTTCTATCCCGTAGCCGCTTTCGACGAGTTCCTTCAAGCGCTGGACGAAACGCGCGGCGGGCGCGCCGTCCACCAGGTCATAGTCGAAGCTCACGCTGAGGCTCAGGTACTCAGGTATCTCATGGCTGCCACGTCGTCGGACATCTCGCCCCGAATCGCTCAACCACCTGTTCCAAATTCAGCCGCCGGCCGGTTTCCTGTGCGGAATTCCAGGCGCCTGGCTGGAGCGACGCCTCTATCTCCCTACGCAGCCGCGCGGCCTCGGCGCGGGCGTCGGGAAAGCTGGAATAGCGGCTCGCGAAGGCCAGCATTTCCGCCGCCTGCAGTTCCTTGCCTTCCCTTCGCAATAACTCCGCCAGCCCGATGAAAACGTAGGCAAAGACGGGTTCGCTCTGAATGTTTACGGCAATTGCGAGCGCCTCATGGTAGAACTCCTTCGCGTCCTGAATCCTGCCGGTGGCGCAGGCGATCCGCCCTGACATCGTCAGGGTTTCCACCATCCCGCCCTTGTTTCCGATCTCGCGGCGATGGATGAGGCTTTCCCTGCTGAGCTTTTCCGCCTCGGTTGCCTTGCCCAGGGCAAGCGTCGCCCGACTGAGCAAATGGAGCGCCAATGCCTGGCTTTCCCTGTCTGCAATTTCCTCGTAAATGGCGAGGCTCTGTGCCAATTGACGGCGAGAAGCGGCATACGCGCCCCGGATGTATGCGACGTTTGCAAGAGAGACGTTGAAATGGGCGGCCAGGCGACGATTGCCGAGTGTCTCAGCCAGTTGTAAACCCGATTGGGACGTTTCCGACATTGCCTCGAAATCGCCCAACATATACAGCGCGCCGCTTAAACTCAGGAGTGAATTTGCCAGCGCCGACTGGTCGTTCAACCTGCGGCGAATTTCAACGGCTTCCCCAAGCAAATCCCGCGCCTGTTCGGAGTCTCCCGTCAGCCAGGCGGCAACGCCCAACTGGTCGAGCGCAAATGCCGCCTCTGCTTCCTCTCCCATGCATACTGGCGCAACACTTCGTGGATGGAGTAGCGCCCTTCCGGGTCGCGTTGCACGAAAGAGCGGTCGGTCAACGACGCCAGCAGGGAAAACGGGCAGTCCGCCACAGCCTGCGCGGCGGGGAGGGTAAACCCGCCGAGGAACGTCGAAAGGCGCAGGAAGGCGTTTTGCTCTTCCGCCGTGAGGCGCGCCCAGGAGGAATCGAAAACCGCGCGCAGGCTTCTTTGTCGTTCGGGAATGTCGCGTTGGAACGTGGCAAGAAAATCCAGGCTGCGGGCGATCTCGCAGGAATTCAACCAGGATGTCGGCGAAGCTGAGCAGGTGTTCGAGATTGTCGAGAACCAACAGGAGTTCGTGCGCCTGAAAGAATTTACCGAACTGCGTTTTGGGACCATCTGTGCCTGGAGAGAAGGAGCCAAGGGGAACATCGTTCAGCGCGATCTCCACGCCACCGAAGAGATGGATTTTGAGCTCTTGCATCATGGAGTCCCCCAATAAACGATCTCTAAACGATGCCGTGCTATGATGGGGCAAGTGTAGCACGAATTCGAGAGGTAAGCCAGCACACATGCCTCAGCATTCCAAGAGCCGGCCAGGCCGCTATCGCATCTTCGTGCTCAGCCTGTGGAGGCGGCCAGCAGCGTCCCCGGCGGACCGGCGGACCGGCGCATCAGCCTGAAGACCCGCAAACGGGCTGGTGGACCGGCTTCACCTCCTGGACCAAGCTCAGCGCACCTGACGGCCTGGATGAAGGGAGGTGAGCCAACAGAACAACACATCGAACGCGAACTATCGGACAACATCGAACAGTAATCGGTTGTGTACAGCCACATCACCATCGGTGTCACAGGGTTGCTGTTCCTGCGGCAGGCGAAGACAGAGTAGAATGAGGTTGTCCCGCAGGCTGGCTAACCTCTGCGGGACGATCAAGATGAATGGCAATTTGCCAAAGGAGATGAACAGATGACCACACCTAACACCCCGCCCGCCGTCCCGCCTCAGGCCCGCTTCTTCCAGTGGGTGCAGGGCTGGGCGAGCCTGATGCTCTGCCACAGCCTCGTCAAGACCGGCGTGATCGAGCAGATGGCCGGCCAACCCCGCACCGTGGATGAGATCGCCGACGCGTGCGGCCTGCACCGGGACACGCTCTACCGCGCCCTGCGCATGACGACCACCCCCGAGATCACCGCCCGCGAGGGCGACCGCTGCGCGCTCACCAACCTGGGCCGGATGACGCTCAAGGACACACCCGGCAGCCTGTACAACGGCATCCAGATGATGGGCACGGACGCCTACCAGCGCCCCTGGCAGAACTTCGCCTACAGCCTGACCACCGGCGAGAGCGCCTTTACGCATGTGATGGGCATGCCCTTTTTCGACTATCTGGGAGCAGTACCCGGAACTGGGCCTGCCCTTCCAGCAGCAAATGGCGACCTATGCCCAGATGACCGACCCTGCCCTCGTTCCGGCGTATGACTTCTCCCCGTTCCGCACTGTCTGCGATGTCGGCGGCGGCCAGGGCGCCTTTTCTCAAGCGGGTCATGGAAGCCAATCCGCATCTGCGCGGCATCCTCTACGACCTGCCGGGCGTGGTGGCGAACCATGTGCTGGGCGAGCTCGACGACCGGGTCGAGGTGGTGGCCGGCAGCTTCTTCGAGCGTGCCCTCGGCCGACCTGCTGATCCTGAAAGCCGTGTTGCACGACTGGTCCGACGCGAAGTGCGCGGTCATCCTGGAACGCTGCTGGCAAGCCATGTAGCCCGGATCGAAATTGCTGATCATTGACCGGGTGATCGAAGAGCCTGTGGAAGTCCTGAGCCTGTTCTACGACCTGCATATGCTGGTGCAGATCGGCGGGCGCGAGCGCACGGCGACGGAGTTCCGCACCTTGCTCCAAAACGCCGGCCTGCAGATGCAGCGCATCATCGTCCCGACCGAATCGCCGATGTTCCCGCTGCGCCTGGTGGAGGCGTCGCTGTAGCCGGGCGCTCGCCAAAGGCCTCAGGGCAAGTGCTGCCCCTGATCCCACGCGGATTTTAGCCAGTTCATTCTATGTCCACCTAGTCGGCTGCTGCGCTGGTACGACCGGCTGATCTTGGCGTTGTCCGGTTTCGGGCCGATGCAGCCCGGTGGAGGTAGAAGCGGACTTCGGCCCCCCATTTTTACATCGAGAAGCCGATGGAAAACTGCTGCTCCGGCTTCCCCGGCGAGGCCGCGATTCTGATGGCTCGCAAAGGAGGGACGGCATGAACACCAGTCCCTGCCGCGAGATCAATGCTCCTGCAAGCCGGGCTGTTGATCTTTCCTTTCCACCGTCGTCGTCGGCATCCTCAACGGCCTCGATGCGGGATGGAGTTCGCCCGCCCGATGCTGATGGCGCACGTCCACGCCGCGCACGCTGGTTAATCGCGTGATCCGATCACCTTCGGCTTCATCAGCCGCCTGCGCCAGTGATCTTCTGGATGTTGAGGGGCGAACGGTCGGCGGTGAGTGCTGGCGGATCCGCCCCTGCGGCTGGGGCGATACTGATCGGCCTGTACATCCCCTTCCAGGTCATCGGCATCATCATCTACCTGGTGCGGCTGGGGCCGAAGATGCTGGCCGTGCGCTGGCTGGCGGGCGGCCCGGCCCGGCACTATGCCATCAGCGCCTTCTTCCTCGTCGCCAACTTGGCCCTGATCACCACCATGATCGTCAGTTTCATCACCGGCGCCTATGGCGACCCGCCGGACTTCTCCAAGATCCCCTTCTGGATGGTCTTTGCCATGAATCACGCCATGTTCATCGGCGTGATGACCAACGGGTTGTTGGGCCTGGCGGCGGGCTGGCGAGCGGGCGGCGTTCGCGGTGTGCCGTGGGCCGATCACGTCATCTTCTGGGGATCGAACCGGGCCTGGTCGGGCTTCGGGTCGTGGGGTTGATGCTGCAGTCCGCGCCGGTCAAGCAGGTCTTCGCACCGATCATGGGCACGGCGATCCTGATTGCCATCATCACCTATCTGGTTGCGCCTTCGCGCGCCGGCGAACGGCGACGTAACCGCCTGCGGAGTCAGGTTGAACCCATTCCAATCATTTTTACCAAGGAGATAAGGTCATCATGCAACTCATCTTGATCATCTTGCGCTTGATTCACATCGCTGCCGGCACATTCTGGGCGGGCAGCGCCCTAATGCGCCCTGGTCATCCTGCCGGGGCGCGTCAGGGGCCGGGCCTGGCAGCTGAACGGCACTTGCCTGAGCTGGTTGCCATTTCCGGACATGGGCATCGCTTCCATGCTGACCACACTGCCGTCTGGCCTCGCCTACTGGTTGCTCTCCGGCTTCTCCTGGGCCTGATCAGCAGCCCCCTGGGCATCGGCCTGACCCCGGGCTCCCTGGCTGGGATCAGGGCCTCTTTGGCTCGGGCACCTTCTCCACCGCCCCAGCCTAAAGCAAGCAAGCTTGAGGCTGGGCGGCCCGCGCCAGGTCGTGGGCAGCCCGCCCCAGCCGGAACAACTGGCGGAGATGAGTTCGCAGGCGCTGGCCTTTCCAGTAGCCAATGGAGCACCATCCCCGACGCCGCGTTGGCGCTGATGGCCGCGGCGCGGTATTGGCAGAGTTTCTACTGCGGCTCGCTCGGCCGCTAGACTGCCGTCTGCAGATGAATCGGCTCGATTCCGGCGTAGGCTGCCTCGTTCAGTTGGCTAAGCTCCCAGTTCTCCTGCATGTTGAGCCAGAAGCGGGGATTCTGCCCGAACAGTCTGCCCAGCCGCATCGCCATGTCAGGCGTCATACCCCGCTTGCCGCGGCAGATGTCGCTGATCTTGGATTGCGCCATGCCCAGGCGCTCAGCGACCAGGGATTGGGTGATCTGGTTCTGGTCGAGAATCTCTTGCAGGATCTCGCCAGGATGCACTGCGATCGCTCGTCGTGATGTAATCGTCATACTAGCCTCGATGTCAGCGCCATGATTTTCGCTGCGGCGCTTGGTGGCGGTCGGTAATTTCGACATTCAGGACGTCGATCCGGGTTCCATTGGAAGCAAATCCGGTACTGGTCGTTGATGCGAATGCTGTACTGGCCGGTTCTGTCCTCCTTGGAGCTGTTCGAGTCGCCAGCCTGGAAACAGCGTCAGGTCAGCGAGCGCAGTCATCGCGCCCAGCTTGCGGGCATCAATGAAGAGGATTTCCCTGCGGACGTGCTTGTACTCGGCCGCGTCCATGTTGCTGCGCAGCGCAACCGCCGCCCATGATATCATGGACCGATCCAAAACTCGATCTGACAGGCAGCAGGCGTTCAAGACGCAAACATCTCGGCCAGCGTCATCAACACCGTTTCCTGGACCCTCTTCCGCGATGCGGCCCAGCCGACCACTAACCGGAGCTTGTCAACGGTGCGCAATTGGTCGAGTACCACCTGTCCCTCTTTGCCCTCGAAGGTACAGGGAACCCGGGTTGGGTAAGGCCGGCCTTTCGTGGTCATGGGCGCCACGATTACTGTCGCGATGTGGTGGTTCATCTCGTTTGGCGATACGACCAGACACGGCCCGCGTTTTCTGTATCTCGCTGCCCAGGGTCGGGTCGAGAAGAACCAGGTAGACATCGAACCGATCCACCGGGCCAGTTACCATTCCCATTCCTCCTCGTCCCAGGTTGTGGCCGTAAGCTGCGCGCCATCCAGCAGTGGATCATCTCCTGCCATCGCCATCGCAGCAAACCCTTTGGCCCAGCCCGCGCGGACGCGGCGCGCCGGCCGGATGGAGATCTGTCCGTCGTGTACTTCTAGCTCTACGCTGTCGCCAATCCCAGCCTGCTCTAACAGCGGCTTGGGATGCGAATCCTGTGAGTTGCCGATGCGCACGATACGCGTCTGTATCGCGACTGTCATAGCTTTCCTCCTCAACAAATGTAATTACATTATAATTACATCAATGACGGGTGTCAAACCGTCAGGGCGGGACATTTCCTCTACGCAATAAGGTAAGGATCGGCATGACAGAGAACTTCTGCGGAAACAACGGTTACGGCTCAATAACCCTGCGTCCAGCCGGCAAAACAAAAGCGCCTGTGCAATAAATGCACAGACGCCTTGCTTCGAGCGGGAGCGACGGGATTTGAACCCGCGGTCTTCGGCTTGACAGGCCGACATGTTAACCGCTACACCACGCCCCCTTGTCGAGCTGAACTGTGTTCAACCTGACGAACGGCATCTTACCATGCACGGGGGCTTTCGTCAAGTTTTCAGGCGGCAAAGGACGCGGTCACATCAAGCCATGACGGCTGCCACGCGCTCGAGCGCCTCGTTGATGTCCTCTGCGCTGACTTCGTAGTGAGTCACGGCGCGCAGCCGCCGGCCGCCGACGGTGAACAGGCGCACGCCCGCCGCTTCCAGGGCGCTCTGCGGGTGCGCGGGGGTCATTTCCGGGCGGGTCAGCTCGAACATCACGATATTGGTTTGGGTACGCGCGGGGTCGGCGGTCAGGCCGGGAATCTGACTCAGGCCCGCGGCCAGGCGTTGCGCGTTGGCATGATCGTCCCCCAGCCGCTCCACCATCTGCTCCAGGGCCACGATGCCGGCCGCGGCAATCACGCCGGCCTGACGCATACCGCCGCCCAGCAGCTTGCGGTTGCGCCGCGCCTGCTGGATGAACGCGGCCGAACCGCACACCACCGAACCGACCGGCGCGGCCAGGCCCTTCGACAGGCAGAAGGAAACTGAATCAGCGTCGGCTGCCAATTCCCTGACCTCCACGCCCAGCGCCGCCGCGGCGTTGAACACGCGCGCCGTCCACGTGCAGCTTGAGCTGATGGCGCCAACGCCAGGGCGCCGACAGCTTGCACATAAGCCACGTCGAGCACCGCGCCGCCGCAGCGGTTGTGCGTGTTCTCCAGGCAGATCAGGCGCGTGCGCGGAAAATGCACATTATCGCCCCGAATCGCTGCCTCGATCTGATCGAGAGCCAACGTGCCGTCCGTCTGATTGGGCACCGTGCGCGGATGGATACCGCCCACCACGGCCGCGCTGCCCTGTTCATAATAGAAAATGTGCGCCTGATCGCCCACGATGATCTCATCCCGCGGCCGCAGTGCGTCAGCAGGAGACCAGGTTGCCCATATGACCGCTGGCGACGAACAGGGCCGCTTCGCGCCCAGCTGCCGCCGCAGCCAGCGCTTCCAGCCGCTGCACCGTTGGGTCATCGCCCAGCACATCATCGCCCACCACCGCGTTCGCCATCGCCAGCCGCATCGCCAGCGTCGGCCGCGTAATCGTATCCGAACGTAAATCAATGATCTTCATCACTCATCATTCAGCTCTGAGCATTCAGCATTCAGCATTCAGCATTCTCCTAATACTTCCTCACCACATTCCGATAGGCCAGCGGCTGGCGGCACTGGAAGAGCTGAAACTCCTCGCGCGCCTGGCGCACCAGGTCCAGGTTGATGCGCGCAATGCCGTAGCCTTCGGCATTATCTTCCAGGCCGGTGTAGCGTTCGCCGCGCGGGCTGAGCGCGCCATGGAGTCGCCAAAGAACTGGTAGCTCGGCTCCTCGCCCACGCGGTTGGCCGCCGCGACGAAGACCGAGTTTTCGCACGCGCGGGCCACGCAGTAGGCGCGCCATTCGTCCTGATGCGGCAAGCCCTCCCGGTTGGCGCACACCGCCACCACGTCCGCGCCATCCAGGGCCAAGCTGCGCGCCGCTTCGGGAAAGGCCATGTCCCAGCCGACCAGCACGCCCAGGTTGCCCCATTCCGTCTCGAAGACCGGGAAGCGGAAGCCGTTGCGGAAGGCCAGGCGTTCTTCACCCTTGAGGTGAACTTTGCCATAGCTGCCGATCAGTTCCCCGTCCGGCCCGATAACCACCGCGGTGTTGTAGAGCACACTCTCTACTTTGGCGCCCGGACACCATGCCGAAGACGACATGGGTGTTGTATTACCGGCATCCTTGGCGATGCGGCTGACGGTGGGGCCAGGCACGGTTTCGGCATAGTCGGTGAAGCGCAGGCCACATTCATGGCCGGTGGTGGTCAGCTCTGGGAAAACCACCAGGTCAACCGGCTGCTCGGTGCAAATTTTGTTGATAAAATCGGACATGCGGCGGATGTTCTCATCAGGCTCGTTCAGAGTTGGTTGGAACTGCACCACGGCAATCGTAATTTCTCGCATGAATCTTTCTCCTCGATGGGTTACAAGATCTGTTCCAGGACGGGCCAGGTGGGGCCGTCCCAGCCGAAGCGGGTCAGGTCAATGCGGTCGTGCTGATCGAACTCGATCCCTTCGTCCTCAAGCAATTGGCGCTGGAGCTTGGCGCTGTGCGTTTCACAACTGGTGGTGACGCGAGCATAGTGCGGGCCAGCCCTGCCCAGCACCCGATGCCAGGGCACGGCGCCAGCGGCCTCTTCATGTGTCAAGCCGTGCAAGGCCCAGCCCACCGTGCGCGCGGCGCGTGGCTCGCCCATCCAGGCCGCCACCTGGCCATAGGTGACCGCGCGGCCGTGGAATCAGCCCGGTCAGGACTTTGACGCGCTCGAAAACATTTGCCATCGCTTCCACTCCTCTGGCGTGTTGACATTGACAAAGGACAGGCGCCCAGGGTCGAAGCGCCACGTCCGCGGCTGTCACCTGGCACACCTGCACAGCCGCATAAAAGAGATCATGCGCCGGTCACCCGCCAGCAGATGGCGTTCGACAGCCGGCGTACAACTGGCCGGCCGATAGACGGCGTGCAGCGGCTCCAGCAGGTCGTCCACCTGCGGCACCACCACATCGTACCCCGCCTGCGCCAGCGTCAACATGAAGCCCAGCAGCGCCGGGTTCAGAAAGGGCATGTCGCAGGCCACCGCCAGTGCCAGGTCGCCGCGGGCCATGCGCAGGCCGGAGTAAACCCCCCGTGGGCCGCTGCGCGCGGCAGGGCGTCAGGTATCAATCGAGCAGCAAAATCGGCCACCAGGAACTGATAAGACTCGGGGGTGTTGGTCACGACAATCAGGTCATCGGCCAGCGGGCGCAGGCATGCGGCCGTGCGCGCAATCAGCGGCTGCCCGTCCAGGGACAGCAGCGCCTTGTTGCTGCCCATGCGTCGGCTTTCACCGCCGGCCAGGATGATCGCCGAGATGCCAGTCATCGTTAACCGCTCCCAAACAAAAGCCCGCTTGACCGATTGGCCTGTAACTGCGCGCCTGGCGCTCGAGGTCAGGCGTGAGTCACTCCCCTTGTCAGCGGGCCTTTGTCAGACATTTGGGCACAAAAACCGGCGATTGCCAGGCAACCCGGGTATGTCCCTCAGCGCATGCCCCTACCTACGCATGCGCGCCATGTACGCCACGGCTTCGCCCACGGTGGTAATCGTCTGAGCTTCTTCGTCGCTGATCTCGCCGCCAAACTCCTCTTCGAAGGCCATAATCAACTCAACCAGGTCGAGTGAATCGGCCTCCAGGTCCTTGCGAAAGCTGGCATCCATCGTGACGCGACTTTCGTCCACGCCCAACTGTTCGACGATGATCGCCTTGATCCGATCGTAAGTGTCGTTCACGTGAGAATTCCTCCCTTTACACGTCTTGCTCGCCAATGATAGCTTGAGAAGTCACAGCGGGGCTACTCAACTTAACCTTTTGACTATTCTAGCAGGGTTACTAGGCACTGTCAATTCAGGCACTTGACAAGGCTATGACCACTTGGTAAGATGGTGACGAACTTCATTCGCCTCACGTCTGGAACACCAGATGACAAACAAAGTTACGGAAGGATACAGACACGCCATGCAGGCAGATCGCGGCCAGCCCCACAAGGAGCGCAAGGCCGACCACATTCGCATCAACCTGGAAGAAGATGTCACTTTCCCCAACCTGACCACCGGACTGGAGTCTTACCGCCTGCGTCACCAGGCGCTGCTGGAGCTTGATTTAGGCGCTGTTGAGTTGCAGCACTCTCTGCTGGGCAAACGCCTGTCAGCGCCGCTTCTGATTTCATCCATGACAGGCGGCACCGCACGCGCACAGGAGATCAATCAACGCCTGGCGGAGGCGGCACAGGCCCGCGGGCTTCGGCCCTGGGTGTCGGTTCGCAGCGCACGGCGCTGGAGGCGCCTGAGACAGCCGTCACGTTCCAGGTGCGCCACGTGGCGCCCGACATCCTTCTCCCTGGGCCAACCTGGGAGGCGGTGCGGTTGAATTACGGTTACACCGTGGATCACTGCCGCCGGGCGGTGGAGATGATCGAGGCCGATGCGCTCATTTTGCATCTGAATCCGCTGCAAGAAGCACTGCAAACCGACGGCAACTGGGATTGGTCGGCCTGTTACTTAAGATCGCGCAGGTCTGTCGCGAGTTACCCGTACCGGTCATTGCCAAAGAGGTTGGTTGGGGCATCGGCGGTGACCTGGCGCGCAGTTGTGCGATGCCGGAGTTGCGGCCATTGATGTGGCCGGCGCAGGCGGCACCTCCTGGAGTCAGGTGGAGCTTTCCGGGCGCCCACCGAGCGCCTCCGCCGCCTGGCCCGCGTTTTTGCCGATTGGGGTCTGCCCACCGCGACGGCCCTGGCCGAATGTCGCGCTGCGCTGCCGGGCGTGCCTCTGATCGCCAGCGGGGGCATCCGCAGCGGCCTGGACGTGCTCAAGTGTGTGGCCCTGGGCGCTGACGCGGTGGGCCTGGCCGGGCCGTTCCTCAAAGCCGCCGCGGTCTCGACCGAAGCGGTCCTCGATACGATTGACACCCTGGTCGAAGAGATGCGCATTGGCATGTTCTGTGCCGGGGGGCGATCCGGTCATCGCTCTCACGGTCGTAGGCCGCGCTGGCGTTCGCTGCGTAACAAATTTTCCTGGTATACGACGATGTGGAAGACAATAGCCCGACGCGCCGCCATCGCCCTACGGTCTGGGCGCTGGCGACCGCAGGCCATCAATGTCGGAGATGCCCCCTTTGCCCACGCGCTTGAGAGCCTGCTCAACCTGGCGCCCGTCGTGTCGGCTGTGCAGGTCATGGAGAGACGGTGCAGCGTTTCGTCCATGCCTGCAGTCGCCCTCACTGAAGGTCAACCGGACTGGGCTTCGAGGCCCGCCTGGATGTCACCACGGATGACTATCTGCAGATGATTCGTGGCAAGACGGCTCGCGCTGCTGGCGGCCAGTGTGGGAGAGATGGGCGTGGGGCTGGGGGCGCACAAACGCAGCAACTGAGCGCTGCATCACTTCGGTGTGAGTCGCTCGGTCTCGCGTTCCAGATTCAGGATGACATTCTCGGCATCTGGGGCGATG
>NZ_JADIZS010000007.1:0-21440 GCF_016704685.1 Candidatus Amarolinea dominans | reverse complement strand
TGTACGTAACGCCGACCGTTATTGCGGCCTGTTGAGAGAGCACGCTGAACTGCTCCGCCGCCAGCGCGCGACTAACCGATGCGCTCCATCTGGCTCATTGGGCAGATAGTTCGTGGTCGAGGCCTCGCCGCTTTCCAGTGTCCAGCCGCGAGGAAAACCGACCCGTTCACGTCCTCCCAGCTCGGATTGGTCAACAGACCGGACGGACAGAAGCCCACCGGAAGAGCGGCGGCCCTGTCGTGTTCGGGCTAGCCGGAAGTTGCGGTGGGGTTCCGGCTTTGGTTGGTGTTGAGGTAGGGGTTCTGGTTTTGGCTGGTGCTTGGGGTGGGGTTCTGTAGCCGTGGTCAGTATTATGTCTTAGTTACGTCGCTTTCGTCAAGCTTCCCAACCAGTTGCTGTTTTCGTAGATTTTTATTCGAAAAACTGTGATGGACAGACAGATCAATCGAGCCAGACCACGTCCCTTGCACCGTTTCGTTGCTATGGGTCGCCGGTGGCAATAATTGTGCCATCCACCTTGACGCTTCACGATTCGGCCGTGGAATTCCAGCCTAATGAAGTTTACTGACCATTTGCTGCAGTCGGCCGAGGGCCATGCCTCGATGATCCACTGCACGCCGCTTGCTGCCGGGGCAGCTTAAAATGATCCTGGCACTCCCAGGCCCAATCCCGCCCAAATCAGCAGGATCCGACCCGCGCCAGAATTCCAACCAGTGATATTGTTCGCGTTGTACACAAATGACTCCTTTGATTTCTCCCGGTATTCGCTTCGATACCAGGTTACACCGATTACCAAGCTCCGTCACTTGTGTTTGGATTGATGAAAAGGGTGTCAATCTGGCAGCTTCAGCCTCGACGATTATTTTCCTAACTCCATTCTGTGACAGTGAACTCCCACTGCCAAGAAAATCGCCAACTTTGAAAAATTAGCGGAGGGCAAGGCAGAAGCGCAGAGAGGTAACACAAACCATTATAAAATCAAACCCTATTGAAATGTGTAGGTATAAACTCACAATTTCCTCTTTACAGGGCCTTCATTTCTTGTGTCATCATCAACCGCCGATGCGCATCAGGGGTAAGAAGAGTCAGACACTTTACTGGTTGCGCGTGGATACCCGCCCGATCATTTGACCGGAGGGCAGCGCCCAGCCGGTAGAAATAGGCCTTGCCTGCGATGGCTGACTCCATCCACCCATTCGTAGCTGGCGCTGCCAATCGCGTCGCTGGCAACCGGCGCGCTGGTCAGCCGTTGGTAGATGCCGTCCGCACCAATGGCGCGCCAGACGTGGGAATTTCAACCCTACCGCGCGCCGGTTGCAGTCTGCCAGGCCACCTCACGCAATATCGGCCAACCGGGTTGCGGCAGCAAAGTCAACGACCCGGCACCGCCGTGGGGTTGATGAACGAAAATTGAGTGTTCAGGATCGCTCTACCCAAGCGCCAGGTACGCGGTGGTCAGGCTGGTCGCCAATGAGGAGTAGCCGGGCGGCCCTGCAGGAAGGCGACCGCACACCGCCCTGGCGGCAGGCTGCGCGGGTGTACAGGCCGCTGGCAAAGCCGCCTGCCGGCCCGGCGTCACTACATCGCCCACCCCAGCCCCGCTGTTCGTCATACGCAGATTGACCTTGTTCGGTCATCTGTCGCCCTTGTCGTAGATACCACTGCCGTTGCTGTCCAGCCAGGCAATACCTTCCACGGTGACGACCGGCGCGGTGGTAGCCAAAATCGGCGCTGGGCACCGCGCCGCCGTCCGCCAGGTGACGCTGAATGGCTGAGCCTGGTTGTTGTGATCCGCGCCGGGCGAGGCCCGCAGCGGCTGTCACCATGTAGCCGTTCAGAACCCCAGCTGGATCGGCCACGGACCTGGTAGGCGCCGCTTGCCAAACCGGTGAACGCGTAGGCTCCGCCCGCTCCGCTTGTCGCCGTACGAGTCACAGCACGTCGTTCTGCAGTTTTGGCGTCACCCCTGCCAGCCCATGTCGTCGCTGCTTTGCGCTGTAGAGGCCGTCGCCATCGTTGTCTATCCACACTTGATTCCCGATCAGCCCAACGCTGGTCTGTGTGCGTACGTAGTACCCGAAATCGGCCAACACGCTGTTTTCCCCGTTCGCCAGGACGACGACATACGGTCACTCTGGCTGTTATTATCGGTAGTCCGGTTGGCCCAACGAACTCTGGTTATAGTCAGCAGGTCGCCGTTGGTGTCGCTGATGTGAACCAGTAAAGCGACCGGACGGGACGCCCCGGAAACGTCAATTCTGTTACCGGCGTCCAAGACGGCATTGTCGTCACTGTCGCCAGGATCGGTTCGCCCGCATCCCAGGCGTCGTTTTCGTTGCTGTCCAGGATTATGTCCACCGTGACTCCCGCCAACGGTCTGTCGCCAGCGCCCAAAACGCCATCCTAACTGTTGGCGCGTCGTTGAAGACCAGGTTGCTGATACTACCCAGAGGGGCTGACATCTCCGCGGCATCGCCGTAGCCCAGGTTCACGCGAGGCGTCTGATCGCCCGCCGCCACCGTGAACGGCGCCCCTACCGCCACGGTAGCCAGTAAAACCTGTCGGCGGCGTCGGCGGCGCCACGAGGTAGGCGCCAGGCGCGACGCCGGCAGAAAACGACCGTTGGCACGGTCTTCGCGGCAAAAGGGTCGCCGCCGCCGATAGGCGTTGCGCAAATCGTCGATTGGGAACGCCCGGCTCTCTCCCTGTTGCTGACGTCCGTCGCGCAGCCATCGAACCGGACGCTGTCGCCGACAATGGCCTGGTTGGGGCCGGGCGGGAGGACATAACCAAAATCAGCATTGCGCCAGACCTGACCGTCAGTCAGCGGCAAGGCCGCCAGATCCGGCAGGCTCTGCGGCCCGCTGGATCTAGCGGCGCCGCTGGTCGCGCCGGGGAGTGTCCCGATATCCACGAAGTAGACGGCGGGCGCCAGCTTGGCTGAACAGAAAGCCGCCATCGGCGCTGGTGACGCGTGGCGATCAGCGCATCCAGGCCAGATTTCCAGTGTGCCATTGCCATTGCTGTCGCTAGAGGGTCAGCGGGCACATTGGGCAGGCCTGGCTCGCCGATGTTTTGAATGCCGTTTTGATTGGCATCGTACCAAACCCGGTCGCCCAGGGCGCCCCAGCCACCAGCCCGGCATCCCAGCTGGAATCGGAGCTGCCGGCCGCCAGCGTGATGATCGCGGTCCGCCGGTGTCAGGATCGGCGTCGCTGTCGAGATCGGCGTTACCGCCCATGCACGGCGTGTAAAGCCATAGCCATCCAGCAACTCGAACTGAATGATGTAAACGCCAGCCGGTAGCCCGCCGAAGGCGTAGTAACCATTTTCGTCGGTCAATTGCATATCCACCAGCGACTGCTACTGCGTCGTACAGGAACACGCCGACATCGGGCGTGCCTGGTTCACCGCCATCCTGCACGCCGTTGTGATTGCGGTCGTACCACACGCGGTCGCCCAGCGAAGCGGTCAGGTGAAGCCCTGCGCCCCAGGTCAGGTCGGGCTGGCGCCGAGGGTAAAGACCGGCGTCTGCCCGACAGAGGTCGGCGTCGCTGTCCAGCGCCGGATTGGCGCCCTGGTTGGGTTGTGTGAACACGTAACTGGTCGGCGCCACAAACTCCAGGTAATAATCGCCTGGGGTCCGCCAAGAAGCGGGCCGCTGGCCTGGGAACTGGTGGAATCGAGCAGCACGCCGACAGCGCTGAACAGATTGACCTGAACGCTGCCGAGACCGCTTCCGCCGGCGCTCTGCAAGCCATCGCCGTTGGCGTCGTTCCAGACAAGATCGCCGATCTGGTACAGCCGGCAGGGCGTCACGGTGCGATTGCCGCGGGTCCGGGAGCCGGTGTAGTTGGAACCGCCGTTGCCGGTGGCGCCGGCCGTGACGGAGCCTTTGTAATTTTCGGGTGCCAGCCTGATCGTTGTTGTCATAGGGGATTTTGGGTGTTCCCGTCCACCGGTTTGACGCCGACCGCGTTGTAGTTCGTGCTGAAACTGGTGTAGACCGCGGCCGCCCAATTCCAGGTAAGGGTGATGCCCGGTTGATCCACGGTGAAGGTGGCGGTCCAGGTCACGGGGCCGGTGCTGCCCGGAAAGCCGCCGGCCGGGACCGTCAAGGCCAATCCACCGGCAAAGACATTGCGGCTAAAATTCCCCGGCGAGACACGCGTCACCCACTGCTGCGTGGCGCTGTCGAAACTGGTCGTTGTGGTGCTGGCGGCCGGGTCGAAGATGATGCGGGCGTCGGGCGCCGGCAGGGTGTAGGGCGTACCGTTGGCGGTAAACGACACCGTGGCCTGCCGGGCGTAGACCGTGGTGAGGTTGGCGCCCATGCCGCTGATCTTCAGACGGCTGACGAACCAGAGGGTGTTGCCGGCCGCGATGGCGGTGCTGTTGAAGGTGGTGCTGACGGCCCGTTGCCGTATCGCACAGAGGAACGAGCGGCTGAGCAACCGCGCGTGGGGTATGGTGGAGGGGCATCCCTGGCTGTAAAACGAACACCATGACGAACGTCACGGTCACTGCGCGCATCCATTGTTTCATGGGGACACCTCCGTGTCACGCACCAGGCGCGCAGCACTGCCGGCAGTGCGGAGCGCGTCTGGTCGAATCTGCGGGGGAACATAACTGCCCAGGCTGCGCCCCGCCGCAGTGAAACGATTGAAAAACTGCGCCTGATGGGCGTACCGCCGGACAACAGGATTAGTACACGGATCAACACGGATTCACACTGATCGTTTTCATATCCGTGTCCATCGGTGTTAATCCGTGTACCAGCAATCTGCGTTGACGTCACGCCGGTCGGCGCAGGCCGACCTTGCGGCGGAACGCCCCTTCGCCCCGAATTCATTCGGCGGCCGCAGCCGCCAGCGCTGGTCTTGTTTGGCTGGACGGGTCTGCTGGCGTATAATGACATGGCGCCGGAGGCGCGCAAGGCGAGGGACTCTCGAACGTTGGGGGATGTTGGGGGGCGATGGGGGAGTATATCTTACCATGACCGCCCAACTCGATCAACTCGACCGCGGCCGATATACTATCAGAGACGCCATGTGCGCCTCACCTGGAAAGAAACGAGATATGGCATTCGATACGCCAAAAACTACCGTAACCTGGTCATCTACGAAGTCTACGTGCGCAATCACGGCCCCAACGGCGCCTTTGCCGATGTAGAGGCTGACCTGCTGCTGGCCAGCATGGGCGTAGACGTTGTCTGGTTCATGCCCATCCATCCCATCGGCCAGCTCAACAAAAAAGGGCACCCTGGGTTGTCCATACTCTATTCTGGATTATCGTGCAGTCAACCCCGAATATGGTACTAAAGACGACTTTGCGCCTGATCGCTGCGGCCCATCGCCTGGGCTTGAAGGTGATGATTGATGTCGTTTACAATCACACCGCACGATTCTGTGCTGGTGCGCCAGCATCCCGACTGGTATCATCAGGACGCCAGCGGCAAACCAATGACGACCGTGCCGGATTGGAGCGATGTGATTGACCTGGAAGCATCCCAATGAGGAACTGGCGCTGTACCTGATCACCACGCTGCAAATGTGGGCCGAGTTTGGGGTGGATGGTTTTCGCTGCGACGTGGCTTCACTGCTGCCGGTTGATTTTTGGCGCCGAGCGCGCGCGGCCGTCGCGCAGGTCAAACCAGGCGTGATCTGGCTGGCGGAGTCGGTGCATGCCGCCTGGGTGGCCCACCGCCGCTCCGTGAATCTGAGCGGACTCTCCGACGGTGAGCTGTACCAGGCCTTCGACCTGACCTATAACTACGACATCTGGCCGGTCTGGCAGGCAGCCGTCTTGGGGCAGGCGTCCGTGGCGTGCTATCTGGAGATGCTGCGCTTTCAGGACGCCATCTATCCAGACAATTTCATCAAGCTGCGCTGTGTGGAGAATCATGACCAGATGCGCATCATGCGTCTGGCGCCATCGCTCGACCAGGCGCTGGCCTGGACTGCGTTCGAAGCGTTCAACCGCGGCGCGTTCCTGATCTACGCGGGGCAGGAAGCCGGCGCCACGCACACGCCATCGCTGTTCGACGTGGATAAGGTGGTTTGGGGAGACTACGCCTGGCAGCCGTTCCTGACCACGCTGGCGCGGCTCAAGAAACATCCGGCGCTGACCACGGGCCAGTTCGTGCTGACGGCCGCCGAGCCGCTGATCCAGGCGGCCTGGCAGGGTGAGGGCGGCAATCTGTACGGTCTCTTCAACGTGGGGGCGGAAGCGGGCCTGGTGCAGGCGCCGCTGCCCGCCGGCGACTACGTGGATCTGCTGAGTGGCGCGACCGTGAGCGTGCGCGACGGCCAGATGGACATGCCGGCCAGCGCCGTCGTGCTTGCCTACGCCGAGGTGCTGTCCCTGCAGCCCTTCCACTCACCCCTGCTCGATTTTCATCTGCCCGCGTGAGCCACAATTCGGACACTTATCAAATTCTCGTTCCTAAGCGCCCAAAAATACGCCAGGGCGCGGCGCAGGCTGGTCTCGAAATCAGGCGGGTAGCGATGTCTCATACCGGGATGCAGTTCCAATTCACAGGGGAGGTTGTGGCCCCGCAGCGCGGCGATAAGCGCTTGGGCGTGAGGCAGGCACGATTGATCGGCGTCGCCGATGATGACGTACGTGCGCGTGCCGGTCTCCGCGAGGCGCGGCAGCAGTGGCGCCCAGGCCGATAATTCGGGCAACCAGGGGCCGAGCAGGATCAGCCCGCGCGCGGGAAAAATCCCTTCCAGCACCGACCACAACGCCTGCCGTGCGCCCATCGAAAAACCAGCCACGACACACCGGCTGAAATCAACGCGGGGATGCTGGCGCAAGGTCTCGGCGTGAGTGCGCATCTCGGCCGTGGCAAGCGCAAGGTCGTTCCACACAAAGGCATTGGGGCCGGCCATCTGCGATGATTGCGGGAGCGCAACGCACCAGCCCGCCGCGGTCAGCGGTTCCCAGGCCGGGGCCGTGTCGGCCACGTTGTGCTGGTTGCCGTGTAAGGCCACCAGCAAGGGCGCGGGCGTGGTGACGGGCCACATCAGGCGCAATTCGGGTTGCGCCGTGCGCTGGGCCGCCGCCTGCTGGCCGCGACAGATGTCGAGGAGGCGCAGGAATTCGACATGATCCCGCAGCGTGAGCAGATCCTCATCTGCCAACATCTGGTCGAGTTGCTCCAGTAGCCCTGGGCCAGGGCTTCGGCAAACAGGCGCAGGGCCAAGGTCTGACTGTCCGCTGAGATTAGGCCAGGCAGATGCGAAAATTGTGCTGATCTGTCCCGATTCCAGGCCCTGCTGTTGTACCTCGGCCGTCACGAAAGCATACGCTTCCGCATAGGCTTCCTGCTCATAGAGCTCCAGGGCCGTTTCCAGGACATCATCTTGCGTCAAGGCGGTCATCGAGTCATCTCCTGGGAGTTGAATGTCACGCTCGACATCGTCTGCGGTCACGCTTCACCCCGTAAGCTGGCCAACTGGCGTTCGACCGTGCGGATGCCGTCAACAGCCAAGTCCCAATCTTGATGGTCATTCTCGACTTCGAAGGAATACCCGAGCGTCTTGACAACCTCGGCCGCCTCGAACTCGTCCAGGGTTATGCCGTATTTTTGCCGAAAGAGACGATCCGTCAATTGGTAGCGCGCCAGACGGCGGCGCAACTCTTGTTCGGCGAGACGCACCACCTGCTGCTTTGGCGCGCGCCCGGCTCGAGTGAGTTCAGAACGCTGAGCAATCGGTTGGGTAGTTCAACTTGTGGCATGGGGTCACCTCCGTATGGCTGACCAGACATAGCCAGAAAACATTGACCAGGCGACCAATCTCCGCTTCTCACCATTACCTGTGGTGATCACCAGTATAGCCTGGCTTCAATAGGTGGCGCTCTGCAGGCGTCGGGATCGTTGAGCCGAAGAACCAAACGGTGACGTCATTCAACATTGCGTCCACTCTCAGCACCGACGACGTGAAATGCTGGGCCCCGCTCTGTAAACGAGGGTGAAAAGCTAACAGACCCTCATGGATCAATGCAATCATTTGGTCCCCTGGCGATGGTCGCAAACAAGCGAGGCAGAGATTGATGTCTTCCGACGCCGCCATGCTGAAGGGGCTGCACGTGTCGTTGCTCGAACGGTGGGGGCACCCCCCCCCCACCCTTCCCCCTCTCCCACCTATCCCCGGAACACCGGGGGGAGGGGGCCCGGCCGAGCCCACCTGGTCAGGGTTGCGCCTGAGCAGATGAGAATGTGCTCGAGCCGCTCCATCTCAGCGACGCTTTGCTCTGTCTCGCTCGGTGAGCTTGCCTCGTTGAGCGCCAACAGCCCGGCGCTGCATCTGATGCGTGGTAGGCGAGAACATTTTCCAGGCTTGGGTTGGGCAGAAAGTCCATGATTTCGGAAGACGTCTCGGCACCGGCGTCTTCCGCAGACCAACTCAAGCAGAGCCAGCGGCGTGGCGCGGTTCCATCAAATGGCCGCCGGACTGGAATGCCGAAACGATCAGGCATCTCCTGAATTGATTGTAGCACGCTCCACCTGACCTGCCAAGCGTTGCGGACCACACTTACCCACCCTCCACGATCCTGATCTCCGCCGGCGTCAGCCCGTAGAGCGCATAGACCAGGCGGTCAATCTCCGCTGCCAGCGCGCTGACGTCGGCCGCGGGGTTCGTGGCCCTGGCGGCGAGGATGGCATTCACGAGGTCTTCAATCGGCTTTCGGCTGTCGGTTTGCACAATCGGTAGCTGTGGAAACATACATGGGCTTGAACTCATAGAAGCCGCCTTGCCGAGAGGCAGCAGTTTGGCGAATGTACCACCACAGCACTTTCGAGTTCAGAACGCCAAGCAAGTAGTGAACCCAACCCGTGATACAAAACGACGTCTTGTCATTCGTGATGAACCCTTCGAAGTCAGCAGCATACTCAACATGCTGGACTATCGCTGGTATTACAATCTTGGATTCCGCAAACTCGCTCCAAAATGCGCACGACCTCAGCTCCCAGAAGAAACGTCCTTGGTCATCGCGGTGAATCAAAGCATCTCGATAGGGCCGTAGATGTTGGTAGATAGCGGGGTAGGCCGTAGCGAAGGTTCTTTCTGCATCATCCCTGGACTCGCCCGTCCAGGGATGACGCTTGTTCTCCGATGACTCGATCTTGATCAGGTATTGGTCGGCAAACTGCACCCGCCAGCGTTTGACATCGCGTCCACGCAAAAAGGGCTTGAGTACATCAACCGACGACGGATGTTCGGCAATCAAGCGGTCATGCGTGGCACGATCCACGACCATCGCCTCATTCAGTCCGGTGATGATGCCACGGTAAAGCCTGCCGTTCACGTATTCCCCCAACGGCCTACCCGCCCGGCGCAGTTTTCTCCATGAGGCGCAGCACCGAGGGCATTTCCAGCCGCCAGCCGTCGGGCGTCAGCTCGCGCTGGGCGATCAGGAAGCTGCTGGCGCGGAAGGTGTCGGCGAAGTTGTCCAACGCGGCGCCGGCTTGCCAGGTCAGGGCGCGGGTCTGGCCGTCGCCCGGGGCGCGGCGCCGCGCCAGGATGATGCTGGGGTAGGCAATGGCGGTAAAGACCGGCGCATCGCCGAAGTCAATCAGTTGCTCGATGCACATCTGGCCGGCCAGATAGCCGCGCAGCTTCTCGCCATAGCCGGCGCGGAAGTACTTGTTGGACGAGATGTAGGTCAGCACGCCGCCGCCGGCCAGCAGGCGCAGCCCCCGCTCGAAGAAATAGACGTACAGGTCGGCCGTGCCGGTGTAGCAGGCGTATTGCTTTTGCAAAAGCGGCTTGAGCGCCCCAAGCTGTTCCTGGCGCACGTACGGCGGATTGCCGATCACAATATCGAACCCCTCCGTCACGCCAAACATCCACTCCGGGTCGAAGAAATCGGCGTGCGCGTTCTGGTCGTAGGGGTCCCACGCGGCCAGTTGACCCGCGGTCTGGCTGCCCCAGCCGTCCTGGCGCAGGAGCGCGGCCAGCTCGCCGCGCAGGCGCTTGTCCTCCCCGCGGTATTTCTCTTTGGTGGCCTGGGTGCGCGCGGCGAAGTGACGCCGGCGCACCTCGGCCAGCTCCCGCTCCTTCCGCTCCACGGCCGGGTCGCGCAGCGCCATCTGCTGCGGCCGGGCGATGCCGATCAGCGTGTTGGCGGCCACGAACTTGGTCTCCAGGTTGGGCAGCGGCCGCACACCGCGGTTGGGCCGGGCGTCGTCCAGCCTCTGGTCCACCACCAGGGAGATGAAGAAGCGCAGCTTGGCGATCTGGACGGCGATGGGCTGGATGTCCACGCCGTAGATGCAGTTCTCGATCAGGTAGAGCTTGCGGCCGTAGTCGTTGAAGTTGTGGCTGAAGACCTGCTCGATCGAGGCGATGGCGGCCTCACGCGAGGCGCTGTCAGGAATCTCGGCCGCCTTGTCCACCTGCCGCGCCTGCCAGCGCACGTTGCCGGGGTCCAGCTTGCCCAGCAAAAAGACCAGCTTGTGCAGCACGCCCATGGGAAACGCGCCCGAACCGCAGGCTGGATCGAGAATCCGCACGCGGTCAATGGCCGCAATCAGCGTCTCCACCTCGGCCGGGCCGAACTGATGCGCCTCCTGGTTGTAGGCCAGCAGATGGCGCAAGCGATCCGGGAAATCCGGCTCCTCGGAGAAACCCGGCTTCTCGAAGAAGCCGGGTTTCTGGCTTTTCTGGTCTTGCGCCAACGCCGTCTCCAGGTAGGCCAGCAGGCTCTCGTCCACCATGTACTCCACGATCGGCCGCGGGGTGTAGAAGGAGCCGGTCTGCTTGCGCGCGCTGGCGCCGGTCTCCGGGTTGTAGGCCGCCAGCAGGTTCTCGAAGACCTTGCCCAACAGCTCCGGGTCGAGCGCGATCTCCTCCTCGATGGGCGTATTCTCCTCGATGGTGAACTTGTAGCTGTCGAAGATGCGCAGCAGCCCGCGCACCGGGTACTTCTTGTTGCGGGTGTCGAAGACCGCGTTCAGATCCACCTCACGCGGCTCGGCGAAGAAGAGAGCGTCGGGCACGGCCAGTGGGTTGTCGCCGCGGTCGGAGAAGCCGTCCACGCGTACGCCCTGCGCCGGCCGGTCGAGGCATTCGAACAGGCCGCCGTTGAGAAAGGGAATGTCGGCAAACAGGCCCAGCGCTGCCGCGGGGTCGGTGAAAAGGCTCTCGTAGCGGTAGAAGGTGGGAATGCCGTAGTGCGCATCCTGGCCGGCCGGGTTGCGGCTGCGAAAGCAGCGGCCCGCGCCCATCTCGGTGTTGAGCGTGGCGAAAAAGAGGTTCTGCAGAATCGCCTTGTAGTAGGTGCTCTGCTTGGGATCGTTCCATCGCAACAGCGGCTGCAGCGTTTTCTGGTCGAAAAGCTCGCCCGGCGCCAATCCTTTTTCCTTGATGAACCAGACGAAGATCAGCCGCGTGATCAGGCGGATGACGCTGACCGCGTGGTAAACCTCGGTCTCCCCTCTCCCATCCTCGGAGAGGGGCGGGGAGGGCCTGGAAAAGTCACGTTCTGAACGGCCCAGAAATACCAGTTGGCGACCTCGCGGAAGAATTTCTTGTTCAGCTCGCTGGTGTCCAGCGTCTGCTCCCACGCGCGCTGCAATTCCACGAAATTGGTGACGCCGTAGCGGGCGGCCAGGTTAGGCAGGGCCAGGTCGGCCAGGATATCCACATGGGCGCGGTGCGGGTCCGCGGCGCGGATGTCCTTGATCAGCGTGACCTTTGCCAGCACGTCGCGGCCCGCGTCGCGCTGGTTTGTGCGGCGTGCGATGATGGCAATCGTCAGGTTGGCGCCGTAGCGGAAAATCACCAGCGCGGGCATGGGGAACAGCCGGTTGATCTCACGCGTGGCCGCGGCCAGTTGCGAGCGCGTGTAGTGGCTGCCGGTCAAGTCCACGGCAAAGAAAAGATAGGACTGGATGTTGATCCTGTCCACCACCGTGTTGCTGAACAGCGCGCCCTGCGCGGCGACGACCGGGCCGATCTCCTCGCCGGTCACCTGCAGCAGCAAATCCACCGCGCGCCAGTCGGCCAGCAGCGCATTGGCCGCGCGCAGGCGACCCTGCGGGTCGAACTGCGCCTGAAACTCGGCCGCGGTGTTGGGGCTGAGATCCAGGCGCTTGTCCGAGCGATAGCCGAGCGTTTCCAGCAGGGCGCGGGTCGCGCCGGCCAGCGGGCGCTGTGCGCAATCGTGCAGCGCGGCGATGATAGCGTGTTTCAGCGCGGTGTCGGTCATGGTGTGCCTCCTGGGTCCATCAGACTTGCAAAGTCTTCAAGTTTGATGTTACTGTTTCCATATTTGCTCCATTTCCCATCGTCGCAACAGAAGATGCGACGCGTTTTCAGGTTCCTACCCAGTTGAGATGCGCGCCGCTCCACCGCGTGAATTCGCCCCAACGACTGAAGCCGCGTAAGTGGTGTGGCTCCGCGCACCCCAAGCTCATCTGAGAACATATCGGGCAACCAGCGCCAGTTTGTGCCAAGAAACTCCTGCAACCTGTCAGCGTGTTGGCGCTGCAGGTGAACGGCGGCCGTGTAGAGGATCTTCAGCGTCCGGGCTGCCGAGAGCGTCAAATCCTGGATGGCAGCCGGAATAGATGCGGCATAATCCGGGTGTGCCAGGAGCAGGGCAATCAAGGCCGTTCGCACCCGGCTGGAAGGCTGGCGCACCAGGTCAGCCAGCAGTTTGTGTTGAGGGCGCGCTTCCGCCCCTTCGACGTGATGCCGGCGCGAGAGGTAGCGCACACCCAGTTGTTCTAGCTCGGCAACCAGTTGTTCTTCAGTTTGGAGAGAGGTTTGTGAGGTAGACATTCGTGAGATGATCTCATGTATTAATCACGGCTTGGCTGATTGTATCACAAGCGTTCATACTCCGGCAGTCTGCTTGACCACCACCCACGTCACCAGCTCGAACTCGGTCTGCTCTGTCACCTGCTTGCTGAGGCCGGGCAGCACGGCGTCGCGGCCTTGCAGCAGCAGGCCGGCCGCGCGCTTGCCGAAGCCGCGCTGCAACGCAACCAGCGCCCGCCGCAGCAGATCGTCCACCGCGGCCATGTCGTTGCCCTGCTGCGTCTCCTGATCGAACAAGCGACACAGCGCTTCGTAGGGCTGCGTCCTGCCCGCGCACAGCGCGCGCAAAATCTCCAGGATCTGCTTGGGGTGGGTAAAACTGAAGCGCACTATGCCGTCGTTCAGGATGTAGACCAGGAAGTAGGGCTGCAAGGGGTTGACCGTGTCGCTGCCGCCAACGCCCGCCTGGCGCAGGCAGAAGATCGCGCCCGGCTGGATCACCGGGAAATCAGGATGCGGCGGGACCACGGTAAAGAGGCCCAGCGGCGCGTCGTGCAGCGCCTGGCGGTTGGCCTCGATGTAGCGGGTCAGTTCGGCGCGGAAGTCGTCCAGCGTGAAGTCGGTCAGCGCCACGCTCTCGCTGAAGTCCTCCAGGTCGAGCACCTCCTCGCGCAGGCGCTTGAGCTGGCGATCGCGGTACTTCAGGTCCTCGGTGATCAGGTCTTCCAGCTCTTCGACGTTGAGCAGGTTGTCATCGGCCGTGGCCGACAGGTCCACCAACGCCATGCGCGCCTCGACACGCACCTTGAGCGAGATGTACTTGTCCAGGTCTTGCGTCGGCCAGAAGTTGATCAACTGCACGGCGTGATGAATGCTGCCGATGCGGTCAATGCGCCCAAAGCGCTGGATCACCCGCACCGGGTTCCAGTGGATGTCGTAGTTGACCAGGGTGTCGCAGTCCTGCAGGTTTTGGCCTTCGGAGATGCAGTCGGTGGCGATCAGCAGATCGATCTCGCCCTCCTGGGGCATGTCCCGCATCTGGGCGCGGCGCTTGGAGACGGGCGCGAAGTTGGTCAGGATGGCGCTGAAGTCGTTGCGGCCCAGGGTGGTGCGGTTCGCGGCGCCGCCACCGGTGACCAGGGCCACGTGCAGGCCCAGTTCCTGCCGCGCCCACGCGTGGATGGCATCGTAGAGATAGACCGCGGTGTCGGCGAAGGCGGTGAAGACCAGGACCTTGCGGTTGGGCCGGCCAGGCTTGTCGGTGGTGGGCGCGTGCGCTTTCTGGCTGATCAGCCGCTTGAGCTCGGCCAGCTTGGCGTCGCGGTCAGGCGTGATCTCGCGCGCCGACAGCTCCAGGATGTGCAGTTGCTGGCGGTCACGGCGCAGGTCGGCCAGCCAGCGGTCGAGGTCAAGATGCGCCAGCTTGAAGCGGGCCTTGCTGACCTCCAGCGCGGCGGCCAGCTCTTCGTCGTCCACGTCCTCGACCGCCAGCTCGTCGAAGTCCAAATCCGGGTTGGCGGCCTGGAACTGCTGAAAGCGCTGGATGCGCGCCTTCAGGTCGTCCATCTTCTGGATGGTGCGCTTGAGGGTCAGATCGAAGGCATAGACCGAGCTTTCCAGGCGCTTGAGGAAGTTGACCTTCATCATGCCGATCAGGTAGTTCTCGCGCGTGGCCTGGCTGAACTGGGCCACGCGCTCGGTGGCGTATTTGGCCTGCTGCTCCGGCCGCACATAGCGCGAGGGGTTGAACAACGATAACTGGTAGCGCTCGATCTCGTCGTTCAGGCGGTCGTAGGACATGAACTCATCGTGCAGGTCAATCGCGGGATAGACGGCCAGCGGCTTGCGCCGTTCGGGAAAGCCGCCCAACTGTGCCAGGCTGGCGCGGTAGAACTTCTGCACATGCCGCCGCGAGCGCGCGATGGTCAGCCCGTCCAACAGCTTGAAGAAACCCGAGCTCAGCCGCTCCAGTAGTTCGCTGGTCTTGCGCTCACCGCGGCGCGTGGCCCAATCGTTGAAGGTCAGTTGCGCCACGCGCAAGGTTTCCTGGATGCTGCCAATGCCGAGGGAGGCGTGCAGCGCGTCGTCCTGGTTCTCGGTGATGAAGTAGATCTGGTTGCGCAGGTCCTTGAGCGTGTTGTTGACCGGCGTGGCCGAGAGCAGCAGCACCTTGGTCCGGACGCCGGCCTGGATGATGTCCTCCATCAGGCGTTGATAGCGGCTGCGGCTGATCAGCGCGCCGCTCGTCCTTGCGCCCCGGCGCATTGTTGCGGAAGTTGTGCGACTCGTCGATCACCACCAGGTCGTAATTTCCCCAGTTGAGCGCGGCCAGGTCCACATCGCCGGAGTGGCCCCCGTCGCGGCTCAGGTCGGTGTGGCTGAGCACCGTGTAGCGGAAGCGGTCGCGGCCGAAGGGGTTGAGATCGCTGTTGTTGTGCGCCTGGTAGACGGTCCAGTTATCGCGCAGTTTCTTGGGACAGAGCACCAGCACGCGCTCGTTGCGCAGCTCGAAGTACTTGATGATCGCCAGCGCCTCGTAGGTCTTGCCCAGGCCCACGCTGTCGGCCAGGATGCAGCCGTTGTAGGCCAGCATCTTGTTGATCGCGCCCTTGACGCCGTCCTTCTGGAACTCGAACAGCGCCTTCCAGATGTCGGTGTCCACGATCTGCTGCTGGATGGCCAGCAGGCTGCTCTGCGCCTGCTCGGAGAGGTAGGCCTCGAACAGATGAAACAGGGTCTTGAAGTAGATGAACTCCGGGGTGTTGTCCTGGTACAACTGCGCCAGGTAGGCCAACACCTCGTCGCGCACATCTTCCACCAGGCGTGTGTCGTTCCAAAGGGCGTCGAACCAGGCCAACAGGTCCTGGCGGTCGCGGCGGTTGTCCACCACCAGGTTCAGCTCGATGTTGTTATGGGCGTGCGCCAGCCCCAGCCCGCTGAGCGTGAAGTTGGAGCTGCCCAGGATGGCCTCTGCGACCGTCGTCCCGTCGCTGCCGCGGCCTGTGGCAATGTGGACCATCTTGCCGTGCAGCAGGTTGGCCTGGCGAATGGAGCGAATCTCGACCTTCTGGCGGATCCACGCGGCGCAGGCGCGCGCGGCGCTTCCCTGTTGCAGCCGGTTGCTCAGCTTCAAACCGCTGTCTTCGATCCGGTAGGCCTTCCTGTCGGTCCTGCCGGGTCCAGCGTCCTGACAAGCGCGGCTCGCCAAACAGAAAGCGCACGTGTTCGATGGTATCGAGCCGATCCTGCAGGGCGGCGTAGGCGTAAATGGTGAAATAGGCCGACACGAGGGAGAGGGTCGAGCCGGGCTGGATCTTCTCGCGCAGAAATTCGCCAACGCTGCCGCGCTGAAAATTGTCGCGCAGGCCCGACTGCGGCAAATCAAGGCCCTGCGGCATCTGCTCAAAACTCATGCTGGTTATCCTCGCGGCCGAGCCGCCGCTGGTCGTTCTGGTGGATGGCGTTGGCGGCGCCTGGGGGTGAGTATCGCCGAGGATGCCTGTGGCGCCGGCAGTTATTGTATTGGGTGACGCCACAGGTGTCAAATGCGGTGGTTCGACCCGGTTCGCGTTATGTCACACTGGCGGCGATGACCGGCGGTCACGGTCATTCAACGCAGGGCGGTAATTTCCCAATTTGGCTGCGCTGTGGCATAATGCGCCCTCTTGTCCGCCGGAGTGCGGCAAGAGGTAATCGAATTCTGT
This sequence comes from Candidatus Amarolinea dominans, assembly GCF_016704685.1. Lineage (NCBI taxonomy): Bacteria > Bacillati > Chloroflexota > Caldilineae > Caldilineales > Candidatus Amarolineaceae > Candidatus Amarolinea > Candidatus Amarolinea dominans. The sequence goes on along the minus strand of NZ_JADIZS010000007.1, from coordinate 4,963 downwards.
TTTGATCATTCCAACGGGTTGCCTGACTTATCATGGTCAGGCGCTTTTCTTGTCCGTGGCAGGCTCACGCGCGACAGCGGGTGGGCCGAAGATGGCGGTAGGGGCACGTGCGGCGCAGCGGAGTCATCGAAACAGCGAGTAAATCGGCTGAAGAACAATAAGATAGAAACGAGAATTGAATAAGCGTCCGAACATCGCCCCCGCGGGCCGTCGAACCAGGCGGTTAGAAAATTCTCGTTTCGCAAAGTAGAGTGAAAAAACGATGACATCCGAATTCTCGCAGTTAGACCTGCATCCGCAGTTGGTGCAGGCCGTAGAAGCGCTGCTTCACCACGCCCACCCCATTCAGGCCGCCTTGATCCCCCTCTTGCTGGCCGGTCACGACATCATTAGGCCAGGCCCATACCGGCACAGGAGAGACCGCCGCCTTTGGCCTTCCCATGCTCCATCATCTGCAGGCTGACTATCACGCCGTCCAGGGCCTGGTGGTGGTGCCGCGCGTGAGCTGGCGATCCAGGTGGCCCAGGCGTTGCACGACTACGGTCAGCAGCGCGGCGTGCGCGTCCCTGCCCATCTATGGCGGTGAAGTGTGCGCCCGCCAGATCAACCGCCTGCAAAAGGCGTTGACCTTGTGGTCGGCACCCTGGTCGCTTGCTCGACCTGATGGAGCGCAAGGTGCTCGATCTGAGCCGGGTGCGTGTGGTAGTCCTGGATGAGGCCGATGAAATGCTGAGCATGGGTTTCATCGAGGACATCGAGACTATCCTGGCCGCCACGCCGACCGACCGCCAGACCGCGCTGCTGTCCGCGACGCTGTCGCCGGAGATCCGACGCCTGGCCGACCGCTACCTGCGCGATCCTCGTTCCGTCACCACCGAACGCGAGCAGGTGACGGTGGCGGCCATCGAGCAGCGCACCTACCTGGTCAACAACGCCGAAAAGCTGGCCGCCCTGACCCGCCTGTTCGAGATGGAACCGATCACCAGCGCGCTGATTTTTGTGCGCACCGCTGAGCGGGTGAGTTGGCGGCCGAGCTTTCCACCACGCGGCTTCCCGGCCGAGCGGAGCGGTGAACTGGAGCAGGATGAGCGCGCAGCGCGTGCTCAACCGCTTCCGCCGCGCCAGCCCAAGGTGCTGGTGGCAACCGATGTGGCGGCTCGTGGCCTGGACATCGAGAACATCTCGCACGTCTTCAACTTCGATCTTCCCGAAGACCCTGGAAATCTATGTCCCACCGCATCAGCCGCACCGGCCGCGCGGGCAAGACCGGCATCGCCATCTCCTGGTGACGCCGGCCGAACGCTGGCGCCTGGGCCGCATCGAAGGCTTCACCAAACAGCGCATTTCAGCCGCAACACTGCCCACGGTCGAGCAGATCGAACAGCACCCGAAGAGCAACTGCTGGAGCAGGTGACGGTCTGGCTGAAGCGGGGACGCACGGGCGGCGAACGTCGCCTGGCCGCACCCTGGTGGACGCCGGCTACGATCCGCTGGAAATTGCCGCGGCCGCTACGCCATGTGCGCACCGTCGAAGGCCAGCGCTCGATTCTGCCGATCACCGAGGTGCAGGAACGACGCCCGCGCCACGCGCGAGGTAGAGATGCGATCTGGCGAGATCAGGCCGGGCGAGCAGAGCGGTCGCCCACGACGAACGCAAGGCGCGCCCGAAGTTGGCATGGTCAGCCTGAACTTGAGCAAAGGACGGCTGCACGGGGTGCGCCGAGCGATGTGGTGAGCACCATCGCCTATCATGCCGACATTCCCGGTCACGCCATCGGCAAAATTTTCATCAGGACCACCACACGGTGGTTGACGTGCCGGAGCGCTTTGTCATCCAGGTGCTGTCCAAAGCGCACAACTTCCGCATCAACCGCCAAACCATCACCGTCGAACGCGCTTGAGGGCATGATCTGCACTGGTCAGATACCTGTGTAAAGAAAGAGATGACCCTCTGCCCTAACCCGCCGCTTCCGATTTCAGCCTGCGCCCCACGCCGAGCAGATAGAGGAGGACAAAGCCACCCAGGCGCAGTGCGCTGGCGATCAGCTGGCCCCAACCGAGACTGAAATGATCGGCGAGCCAGAGTGCCGGTGAGCGGCGCCAGAAACATGGCGGTAAAGACGGTCGTTTGGTAAAGACCGATGTAACGCCCTGGTTCTGCGGCGGGCAGGTGTCGAGCATGATGTCGAAAAAGACCAGGTCCACGCCGGCCTGAAAAAAGCCGTTGATGCCGGCGTAGATCGCCAGCGGCCCTGTGCTGTGCGTCAGCGCGGTCAGGAAGGGGTAGAAACTGGCGCCGAACGCGCAGATGAGCAATACCCGGCGTTCGCCAGTGCGCTTTGCCAGGCGCGTCCACAACAGATAGGCGACCAGCAGCACGACGGTCTGCGCGGTGTTGATGAAGCTGATGGTCATGTCCGACGCTTTCAGTTCGCGCACCAGTAGAGTGCGCAACAGCGGCATGGCCCATGCTCAGGCCGGAGAAGATGAACTGGCTGGCCGTGAAGCGCAGGAAGTCAGGTATTGGCGCAGCACGCCAAGCTCCTGGCGCCAGGGTGAGCCGCGACCGCTGGCGCGGGCGGCGCTTCCTTGTCCGGCAGGCTGATGCGGATGGAGAAGCTGAGCTGACCAGCCCGCCAATGGCCGAGATCAGGAAGATGATCTGGTAATTGAGGGGAAATCCAGTGTTGCAGGAGTTGACCGGCCAGCAGCACGGCCAGGGCGATGACCCAGGCCCAGGGTTGACCAGCGTTGACTCATCAGGGCGACGCGGCCGCGGCCCGGCCACCTGACCCATCACCACGGAAAAAGCGACCGACACCACCGTTTGCGGCAGCGTAGCCAACGCCCAAATGCCGACGATAATTCAGGCACATGCTGATCGAACAGATAGGTGACCAGGCCGGTCAGCACAGCAGAGAGGACGAACAGACGGGCGCGAAAACCAGGGCACCACCTGGCGCTGGCGCGAGAGAAGCGCCGACCTGGAATGCCAACAGGATGCCGGTCAACGCAGGCATGGCGGTGAGCAGGCCCACCATGAAGTTGGATGCACCCAGGCGCACCAGGAAGACCGAGAGAAAGGTGCCGATGCCCGCAGCAAAGCCAACCCCGATGCCGTCAATCAAGACATTCTGGCGATTGCGCGCGGCCAGGTCATCAGGCCCGCGCAGCCAATGGCGGGAGCGTTCGAGCAGCGATGGATTGCGGGGCTGATAGCCGTCGGGGGCCTGATTTTCGTCCCAGTGCCCCGGTGGGATGCCATCCGGGTGGCGTGGTGGCGTGTGGATGATGTAGCACGACGTGACATGAGCTGTCTCTATGGATCGAATGATGGCGCCCGGGAGAGCAGCCTGCGAGTGCGCCAGCACGGTGGTCGATCTGTCGTTCCGCCGGCGGACGCAACGCAGTGCGCGGCGGCGCCGAGCCTGCACCTATTGCGATCAGCATGGCATCCTCCTTGCGGCGTTTGCTGGGCGAAAGCGCACGGTTGGCGCCGTGACCCGCAGGGCTGTGCAATAGCTCCCATAACGCCAGTCGCTCGGCGCCGAGCGGGTGCAGCGTCTCCGCCAGCGCCAGCCAGGCTGCAGTGCAGCGCCAGGGAGATGCCATGCCGATCGTTGAGCGCCTGATAGCAGCAGGTCAGTGGCCGCAGGCAGGGTGTTTGGGCGTTGGCTTGGCATACCCCATCATACCACAAATGGTCATCCTCGCTGTGGTGCAACATCCGTTGCGCTGACGGCAAGTCACAATCAGCGCCGGACATGTCACGAAATGTCACCTCTTGACCAGGGCGTGCGTGCATAATCCAGCCATGTCCTGTTGTTTTGTAGTTAGATGGGCGTAGGCCCGCATTTTGTAAGTTTCTGCAAGGAGATCCATACTGATGAAACGCTTGCTAATTTCGTTGTTCCTGTTGTCCCTGCTGCTGACCGCTTGCGGCGGCAGCTCTGCCTCGCCAACCGCGGCGCCCCCCGCCGCCACGACCGCGCCGGCTGCCACAAGCGCAGCAGTTGCCACGACCGCGCCGGCTGCCACGCCGGTTCCTGCGGCCACCCGCTGCGCCTGCGCCCGCGGCGACCCCAAGTCCGCCATCATCGCGGCCATCCAAAAACCAGATGAAGGCGGCCCCTATCGCACCACGACCAATATCGTGTCCGACAGCGGGACCATCGAGATGACGGGCGAGATTGTGCCGCCCGACAAGATCCATACTGTGATGAAGATGGCCGATTTCGAAAATGAGAACATTTTATCGGCGAACAGGGATGGACGAAGAAGGAAGGTGTATGGGAAGTGTCGCCCGTGTCCGGCAGCATGATCCTGGAACGGTCGGCCTGCTGGCGACGGAGGACTCGGCTCAGCAAAACGATCAGCAATGTCCAGGCCGTCGGTACCGATGAGGTGAATGGCGAACGGGCACGCGTCTACACCTACACCTCTACCTATATCTTTGGCGAAGCCGGCGCCGATCAAATCATCAGCCAGGTCAAGCTGTGGGTGAGCGAGAAACGGGGTCTGCCGGTCAAGCGAGATCGAAGGCGGGGCTGGCGGGATCAAATCCAAGACCGTACAGATAATCGAGGTACGATGCGGCGATCACCATCAGACCACCGATAACTGACCCCGAATGATCCAGGGGCAAGCCGCCGAATGAATTCCGGGGCGAAGGGGCGTTCCGCCGCCGGGTCGGCCTGCTGACCCGGATTGCGTCCACGCAGGCGAAAGAGACCGCCGAATGAATTCGGGGCGAAGGGGCGTTTCCGCCCTTAGGTCGGCCTGCGCCGACCCGGATTGCGTCCACGCAGAGGCCAAGCAGGCGCGCGGGCCGGATGGCGATTCGGGGCGAAGGGGCGTTCCACCACCAGGTCGGCCTGCGCCGACTCCGGTTGCGTCCCACGCAGGTGGACGCCCGGCGGAACGCCCGTGAGGTGCGATTTCAATCGCCAACCGGCGGAACGCC